>JBOFWM010000090.1:0-18340 GCA_051653625.1 Lachnospiraceae bacterium | reverse complement strand
TATATTACCTACAGCAGTTATTTTTGTGCTCTCAAGGGTGGCGACGAGCTGCCAAAACCTTAATTTTTTGTTATTTCCTCAACTATCTTATACCTAATTTCTTATTATCTTTTTTTCATAGAACTCTTTACACTATCCTATTTATTATCCGACAATCATTTTTTCTTCTGGTTGTAATACTGGAGGTATAACTTTTCGTTGTGTTAATAATACCGCAAAAGATAAACTTCCAAGTCTTCCTGTATACATTAATAATGTAATAAGTATTTTTGATGCAACGGTTAAATCCCTTGTGATACCCGTTGTCATACCAACCGTTCCTATGGCTGAAAATACTTCAAACATTACGTCACTAAACTCTAGTATTTGGAACGATGTAATACAGATTATTGCACACATACCAAGTGTTAAGTTAATCATAAATACTGTACTTGCTTTTTTTATTGATTCCTCGTGCAAACGTCTTCCAAAAATGTTGGTTCCATATGTGCTACGTACCATTGCCCAAACTGAAATGAACATCACCACAATCGTGGTTGTTTTAATACCACCTGCTGTTGATCCTGGACTTCCTCCAATAAACATCAAAATAATCGTTAACATTTTACTTGGATTGGATAACGCTGCTGTATCTACTGTATTAAAGCCTGCTGTTCTTGCAGTTACAGAACTAAAAAGCGAAGCCAAGGTTGCAGAAACACCATCCATTTGCGCAAACAAAAGATTTCTTTCAAAAACCCAGAAAAAAAATGCACCACCAAAGATTAATACGAACGTAGTACTAATAACAACTTTTGAGTGAAGTAAATATTTTCTAAAATTCCATTTATTTCGAATGACATCATCCCATACAATAAAACCTACTCCACCAATAATAATTAAAATCATTAATGTCGCATTTACAAGGATATCATCATAATATCCTGTAAAAGAAGCGTATTCTTCCCAATATCCCATAAGGTCAAATCCCGCATTGCAAAAAGCAGAAATTGCATGAAAAATACCAAAATATAATCCTTTTACAATTCCTAATCTTGGAATAAATTTTGTTGCAAGAAGCAAACCTCCCACTAACTCTATCATAAAGGTTCCTGTAATAATTTTTTTTGTAAGTCGAACGGCGCCTGCGGATTCCATTGTATTTACACTTTCATGAATTGCTTCACGACTTTTTAATCCTATCCGCTTTTTAAATATAACAGCAACATAAACGCCTATTGTAATAAACCCTAACCCCCCTATTTGAATTAGTGATAGAATGACAAGTTGTCCAAATAAATTCCAATTAGTATACGTATCCACTACTACAAGACCCGTTACACAAGTTGCTGATGCTGCCGTAAAAAGTGCATCAACATATGGCATACTTTCGCCGCTTCTTGTTGCAAATGGCATACTAAGAAGAATTGATCCTGTTAAAATAATTGCTAAAAAACCTAATGCAATCATCCTTGTATAGGACATTCGTCTTCTGATTTTTTTTACAAGTTTCATATTTAATGACCATTTCTTTCTATTGAAAAAAGGCTAACGCAAACGCATCAGCCGCCTTTTCTTTATTCTTTATTTTGCTAAAAATTTACTTACTTCATAT
Source organism: Lachnospiraceae bacterium (assembly GCA_051653625.1). GTDB lineage: Bacteria > Bacillota > Clostridia > Lachnospirales > Lachnospiraceae > SFDP01. The sequence continues at coordinate 16,746 of JBOFWM010000090.1, read as the reverse complement.
TGATATTCTGAAATATCTTTTTGCATTTGCAATGCTTCTTCAATATCAAAATCAATAAATTCTCCATGTTGATATCCAACGACTCTATTTGTCTTTCCTGCACATATAATATCTGCTGCATATGCTCCCATTATCGATGCATAAAAACGATCTTTACAAGTCGGATTTCCACCTCTTTGCATATAACCTAAAATTGTCGCTCTTGTTTCCATACCAGTCGCTGCTTCTATTCTTCTTGCCATAGAAGTAGAATGTCCAATACCTTCTGCATTGATGATAATATGATGTGTTTTTCCACGTTTTCTGTTGTTAATAATGTTATTAATTAATGTCTGTTCACAGTAATCGTATCGCTCTGGAAGCAAAATATCTTCTGCACCATTTGCAACACCGCACCACAAAGCGATATATCCTGCATTACGTCCCATAACTTCAATAATGCTACATCTTTCATGAGAAGAGGAGGTATCTCTAACTTTGTCGATTGCATCCATAGCCGTATTTACTGCTGTGTCAAATCCAATTGTATATTCGGTACATGCAATATCTAAGTCAATTGTTCCTGGAATTCCTATTGTATTAATTCCATGATGTGCAAGTGCTTGTGCACCTTTATAAGATCCATCTCCACCGATTACTACGATTCCATCGATTTCATGTTTTCTACAAATATCTGCACCTCTTACTTGTCCTTCTTCTGTCATAAATTCTTTGCAACGAGCTGTACCTAAAATAGTACCTCCACGTTGAATTATATCTGAAACACTTCTAGTATCCATATCCACTATTTCTTCATTTAATAGTCCTTGATACCCTTTTTTGATTCCTTTTACTTTTACACCATTTCCGATGGCTTTACGTACTACTGCACGAATTGCTGCATTCATTCCAGGTGCATCGCCACCACTTGTTAATACACCTATTGTTTTAATTTTATTTGGCATTTGATAATACTACTCCTTCCAAATCCATAGATTTTTCGTAATCAGTTTTATTTTAACCCTTTTTCTTCTTCTTTTCAATAAGAATCCCAAAAATTTTATTTCTTTTCTTCCCTTTAAATAACTTCTATATTTCCTTTTCCAAGAAACGCTTCTAATTGATTTCTCATTGTAATATTTATATCTATATTTTTATTTGGCGGTAATGTTTTTATTAATTTTCCCTCTTTAATATAAATCTTAATTTGGTCTCTTCCTTCTGATTCTCTTAAAATAGCCATCAATTTTTCTTCTTTTGCAAAGTATTCCTCTTTTGTTTCAAACTTCAACCATACTTTTCGTGGTATCTCATCAAATCCCCTGATCGTTTCACAGATTAATTTGCCATCTTTTTCTTCTTGCAGCTGAATTCTTCCTGTTAAAAATACCTTTTCATCTTCCACAATTTTATCTTTGTATTTTAGATATGTTTTTGGAAAAACAATAACTTCAACGGTTCCTAACATATCTTCTAATGTAAGATACGCCATTACTTGTCCATTTTTTGTATAGGTAATTTTTTTCTCCGCAATCATTCCACCAATGGTGGCTATTTCCCCATCCATTGCATTTCGTTCTTCTTGTTCTTCCTCATAAATAAAGTCAATTGATTTTTTTGTTATTTGAGTTTTCCACAATTCTTCGTATTCTTCTATAGGATGTCCACTAATATATACCCCTAACACCTCTTTTTCATACATCAATAATTCTTCTTTTTCAAACTCACCCACTTTTGGCAGCTGTATTTCAAATTCTCTTTTGTCTTCTTCTGCAACAAAATCAAAAAGTGACATTTGTCCTACTAGATTATTTTTTTTGTTTTGATGTATATTATCTACAATTGTTTGATATACATACGTAAATTGTTTTCTTGTTCCTCCAAGACTATCTAAAGCACCAGCTTTTATTAGATTCTCTAATGCCCTTTTATTTATTTTTCCTTCTCCGTTTCGAATAATCAAATCTTGAATGTCCTTATATGGACCTCGTGCCTTTCGTTCTTCTACAAGTGCTTCCATAATCGGACGGCCCACTCCTTTGATTGCAGTAAGTGCATATCGAATAGAACCATTTGATACAGAAAAATTAACATCCCCTTCATTTACATCTGGTGGTAATATTTCAATATTTTGACTTCTACACACCATGATATAGGAAGATATTTTTACAAAACTATCCATTACAGAAGTCAACAATGCTGCCATAAATTCTACTGGATAATAATGCTTTAAATAAGCAGTCTGACACGCTACGACTGCATAACATGCCGCATGAGATTTATTAAAGGCATATTTTGCAAAGTCCATCATATCATCATAAATCTGACTTGCTACTTCTTTGTCTATTCCATTTTTTACACAACCCTTGATTCCTTCTTCTTCATTTCCATAGATAAAGGTTTCTCTTTCTTTTTCCATCACTGATTGTTTTTTCTTACTCATGGCACGTCTTAAAATATCACTTCTACCTAGACTATACCCTCCAAGATCTCGTACGATTTGCATTACTTGTTCTTGGTAAACGATACATCCATATGTTGCAGATAAAATAGGCTCTAATTCCTTGCAAGAATAAGTGATAGAATCCTTATTATTTTTTCCGCGTACATATTTCGGAATAAATTCCATAGGTCCTGGTCGATACAAAGAAATTCCAGCAATAATATCTTCAAAAGAGGTAGGCTTTAATTCTTTCATAAAGTTTTTCATTCCAGCACTTTCTAATTGAAAGACACCTTCTGACTTTCCTTGACTCAACATAAATAATACATCTTGATCATCAAAATCAATATGCTCAATGTCTAACACTTTTCCAGTACTTTTTTCCACATTTTCAATAGCATCTTGAATTACCGTAAGTGTTCTAAGACCTAGAAAATCCATTTTTAATAATCCTAGCTCTTCTAGTGTGGTCATTGTAAATTGTGTAGTTGGAGAACCATCCGATCCTCTTGATAATGGAACAAATTCATCTGCTGCATGTTGGCAAATCACAACACCTGCCGCATGCATCGAAGTATGACGCGGTAATCCTTCTAGTCGTAAACACATATCAATTAATTTATGAATCTCTTCAGTTGTTTCATAAATCTCTTTCAATTCATGATTTTGTGCAAGTGCTTTATCAATGGTAATATTTAATTCCATTGGTATCATCTTTGCAATCGAATCAACAAGCGCATATGGCAAATCCATCACACGTCCAACATCTCGTATTACTCCCTTTGCAGCCATTGTACCAAAGGTTGTAATTTGAACCACCTTATCTGCTCCATATTTATCACTTACATAATCGATAACCTCTTGTCTTCTTTCATAACAAAAATCAATATCAATATCAGGCATCGAAACACGTTCTGGATTTAAAAATCGCTCGAATAGTAGCGAATATTTGATTGGATCTATATCTGTAATTCGTAAACAATAAGATACTAAACTTCCTGCTGCCGACCCACGTCCTGGTCCAACCGCAATTTTCACTTGTCTTGCATAATTGATAAAATCCCATACAATCAAAAAATAATCTACATACCCCATATTTTTTATGGTTTCAAGTTCATAATTGAGTCGCTCTTCTAACTCTGCATGATTTTGTGGATATCGTTGTTGTAATCCATCAAAACAAAGTTTTGACAAGTACCCAAATGCATCATATTCTTCTGGCACATCATATTTTGGTAATTTTGTCACTCCAAATTCAATTTCAACATGACATAGATTTGCAATCTTTTGTGTATTTTCTATTGCTTCTAGGGCATATGGAAATAATTCTTTCATTTCTTCTTCACTTTTTACATAATACTGTCCACCCTCATATCGCATTCTATCTTCATCTTGTAACTTTTTCCCTGTTTGAAGACATAATAGTACATCATGAGAACTTTCATCAAAATCATACGTATAATGCACATCATTTGTTGCCACAAGAGGAATATTTAACTCTTTACTTAAACGAATAATTCCAGGATTTACCATGCTTTGTCTTTCAAGTCCATGATCTTGTATTTCTAAATAATAATTTCCCTCTCCAAAACAAGCATGATGCTTTAATGCGGCCGCTTTTGCATCTTCATATCTCCCATCTGCTAGCAGAAGAGAGATTTCTCCTCCTAAACATGCAGAAAGTGCAATTAATCCTTCTGCATATGTTTGAAGTACTTCCATATCCACACGCGGTCTATAATAATATCCATCTCGGAATCCTTCACTCACAATTTTCATCAAATTGTGGTATCCCGTATTATTTTTTGCAAGCAAAACAAGATGGTGATAATTTTTCTCCCCCACCTTCGCTTCTTTTTCAAATCTTGAGTTTGGCGCAACATAAACTTCACATCCAATGATTGGATTGATTCCTGCCTGTTTTGCTTCTTTATAAAAATCAATTACACCATACATCACTCCATGATCTGTAATTGCTGCACTATTCATTCCTAATTCTTTCACACGTTTCACATATTCTTTAATTTTATTAGACCCATCTAATAAACTGTATTCTGTATGCACATGCAAATGCGTAAATGCCATGTCGTTGCCCTTGCCTTTCCTATTCCAATTACGTTAGTTTTCATTTTAAACTATTTTAAAAAAGAAAGAAAGAAAAACAAGAAAAAAGAACAACTAACTCCAAAAAAGCTAGTTGTTCTATAACTAAATTATAAATATGATTTTAACACTTCCACTTTGTCTATTGCTTCCCAAGGTAAATTTAAATCGTTACGACCAAAATGTCCGTATGCTGCAGTTTGTTTGTAAATTGGTCTACGAAGATCAAGCATTTTAATAATTCCTGCTGGACGTAAATCAAAATTTTCACGTACAATTTCTACTAATTTATTATCACTTAATTTTCCTGTTCCAAGCGTATCAACCATTACAGATGTTGGTTGTGCTACACCAATTGCATAAGATAATTGTACTTCACATTTATCTGCTAATCCTGCTGCAACAATATTTTTTGCAACATATCTTGCTGCATAAGCCGCACTTCTATCAACTTTTGTACAGTCTTTTCCCGAAAATGCTCCACCACCATGACGAGCCATACCACCATATGTGTCAACAATGATTTTACGTCCTGTAAGACCTGAATCACCGTTTGGTCCACCAATAACAAAACGTCCTGTAGGATTAATAAAGTATTTTGTATTCTCATCTACTAAATCTGCTGGAATCACTGTATCGATTACATACTTACGAATATCTTGATGAATTTGTTCTTGTGAAATTTCAGCTGCATGTTGTGTAGAAATGACAACTGCATTTACATGTACTGGTGTTCCATTTTCATCATATTCTACTGTTACTTGTGATTTTCCATCTGGTCTTAAATAAGAAAGTGTTCCATCTTTTCTTACTTTTGTAAGTTGTCTTGTTAATTTGTGTGCAAGTGCAACTGGATATGGCATAAATTCTTCTGTTTCATTTGAAGCATATCCAAACATCATTCCTTGATCCCCAGCTCCAATTGCTTCAATATCTTCATCACTCATTTGATTTTCTTTTGCTTCAAGAGCCTTGTCCACTCCCATTGCAATATCTTTTGATTGTTCATCAAGTGCAACAATCACACCACATGTATTTGCATCAAATCCTTTTTCAGATGCATCATATCCAATTTCATTGATAGTCTTTCTAACAATATCTTGAATATCTACATATCCTTTCGTTGTCACTTCTCCCATAACTAATACAAGACCTGTAGTAATTGCTGTTTCACATGCCACACGGCTATTTGGATCTTGTTCCATAATTGCATCTAAAATTGCATCTGAAATATTATCACAAATCTTATCTGGATGCCCTTCTGTTACTGATTCTGATGTAAATAATCTTTTTTCCATTTCTTTCTCCTTATCTGTTATTGAATTTACCAGTTTAATAAATCAAAAAAATCCACTTAAAAATAAGTGGATTGGTATATTTCGATACTCAAATCCTCTTATTGCTCGATTTTAATCGCTCAGGTTGGCACCTTCCATAAATGGGGTTGCCGTGGTTTCATAGGTCCTTAATACCTCCACCACTCTGAATAAGAGATTAGCACAATATTGAATTTTAATATCTGATAACACGATACATTATTTCTTAACTTCTGTCAATGTGCAATTGACAGAATGGACATAAAATTTTATACTATATAGGTAAATTTTCAATTTTATTGCCCAAAGAAAGGTATTGTTAAATTATGAAAAACATACTGACCGACAAACTTGTTCCTGGTATGGTTACCGGTGAAGATATATTAAACCTTAATGGACAACTTATTTTACCAAAAGGACTCTCTTTAAACAAGGAATCTATTGATAAATTAATTTCTCATTCTGTTTATTCTATTAATATTGTAAATGATGATTCTTATGATACAGAGGAAGATTCTTATTCTTCTATCATTAAAAAGAGTGCTGAGTTTCAAGCATTTAAAGAAAGTTTTGAAAAAGAAATTTTAGCTTTGGAAAATAGTTTAAACGATGTAATTACAAAAAACGAATTACCAGATTTAAAAAAATTAGCGCACAGAACGATTTCGTTATTAAATACACCACAAAGCACAAGCTCTATATTAAATATGTTACATAGCTTACGTCATTATGATGATTCAACATTTGCACATAGTATTAATGTTTCTCTTATTGCTAATATATTAGCTAAATGGCTTCACTTTTCTGAAGAAGAAACTTTACTACTCACACAATGCGGTCTTTTTCATGATATCGGTAAACTGTTGATTCCAAGCGAAATCATTAAAAAACCTTCTCCTTTAACTTCTGAGGAATTTGAAATCGTAAAAACACATCCTGTTAGAGGGTATCAAATAGTAAGCAATTTACCACTTGATGAGCATGTAAAAAATAGCATTTTAATGCATCACGAAAAATGCGACGGAACTGGTTATCCTAATGCTCTTAAATCTGAGGAAATTGATAAGTTTGCAAAAATTATAGCTATTTGTGATATTTATGATGCTATGACTTCTGCTAGAGTCTATCGTGGTCCTCTTTGTCCATTCAAAGTTATTACTATTTTCGAACAAGAGGGATTGCAAAAATACGACACACAATTTATTATGACATTTTTAGAAAATATCGTAAACACCTACCTCGGCCATGATATTATATTAAATAATGGAATGCGCGGTAGCATTGTATTTATTAATCGTCATAAGCTTTCTAGACCAATGATTAAAGTAAAAGATCAATTTATTGATTTAAATGTTAGAAATGATTTATCTATCGAAGCAATTATTTAAAAACCATACATAAACTCTACAAAAAAGGTGTTGTCGAAAAATTTTCGACAACACCTTTTTAATAATAATGAGCTATTTTTAGCCAATTTTTAATTTAAATTTTTGTAATTCTCTTTTTGTTTCAACTTTTTCAATCATTGCCCCTAAAGCTTGTAACTTACATTCAAAATCCTCATATCCTCTTTGGATATAATGAATATCATCTATTGTTGTTACTCCATCTGCAGCTAATGCCGCCATTACAAGAGCTGCACCTGCACGCAAATCTGGCGCACTTACACTTGCACCAGTATAATGGTCCACTCCATCAATAATAGCTGTATTTCCCTCAACTTTAATAGTAGCTCCCATTCTAGTCAATTCATCTACATATTTAAAACGATTTTCAAAAATACTTTCTGTCACAATACTTGTTCCATGAGAAAGCCCCAATGTTACTGCCATTTGCGGTTGCATATCTGTAGGGAATCCTGGATATGGTAATGTCTTTACATGTGTATGACCTAATTTTTTTGTAGCTACAACACGAACGGCATCATCTGATTCTTCAATTTCACAACCAATTTCCATAAGTTTTGCACTGATAGATTCTAAATGTTTTGGTATTACATTTTTAACAGTTACATCACCTTTTGTAACTGCAGCAGCAAACATATAAGTTCCTGCTTCAATTTGATCTGGTATAATTGTATATTCTGTTTTATGAAGACGCTCCACACCTTTTATCTTAATAACATCCGTTCCTGCACCCTTAATATTTGCACCCATACTATTCAAGAAATTAGCAAGATCTACTACGTGTGGTTCTTTTGCTGCATTTTCAATAATAGTTTGTCCATTTGCCATAGATGCTGCCATCATAACATTTATTGTTGCACCAACTGATACAACGTCCATATAAATATGACTTCCTTTTAACTCTTTTGAAGTCGCACGAATTAAACCATGGGCAATTGTAATATCTGCACCCAAAGCTTTCCATCCTTTTATATGTTGATCAATTGGTCTGCTTCCAATGTTACATCCTCCTGGAAGCGCAACTTCTGCCTTTTTATATTTTCCTAGCATGGCACCTATCAAATAATAAGATGCTCTGATTTTTTTAATAAAATCATCCTCTATGGTATGATTCGATATTTGAGATGCATTGATTTTAACAGTATGTCTATTTACTCTTTCCACAATTACACCAATGCTTTGCATTGCTTGTAATAATACATTTATATCTCTAACATCAGGTATATTATCTATTATAACGGTTTCATCTGACATGGTCGCTGCCGCTAAAATTGCAAGAGCTGCATTTTTTGCTCCTCCAATTTCTACTTCTCCAACTAGTGGATTACCGCCTTTTATCGCATATTGCTCCATAAATATGTGCTCCCTTCAAAGCTTATAAATATCACATTTATCATTTGACTAGTATAACACATTTTCTACATTTGTAAACACACAAACATTTGTACGTATCTTACTGAATATAATTAAGTACATTTACTGCTTTTCCATTGATTCTTAATTCAAAATGTAAATGCGGTCCGGTACTTCTTCCCGTGTTACCACTAAGTGCTATTTGTTCTCCCTGTCTTACCGTTTGTCCCGCTTTCACAAGAATCTTACTTAAATGTCCATATCTCGTTTCTCTTCCGTCTGGATGGCTGATATAAATTACATATCCATATCCACTTCCCCAACCAGCTTTCGTTACAACACCACCTGCCGAAGCAACAATAGATGTTCCTGTAGGAACTGCCCAATCTGTCCCTTGATGGTTCGTAGACGCACCTTTTGTAGGAGCATTTCGATTTCCATAATTTGAGGTCAATCGTCCTCCCGATAGTGGCTTAATGTAACTTGGCGGAATTTTCGTTCCTCTTTCCACAATCTTTGGCACTGCTTCATATATTACTTCTTCTTTTATTACTTCTCTGTTTATCAAGCTATCATTTCGATAACTTTCTAAAGCAACTACTTTTCGATGTCCAGCCGAAGGTTCTTGACGTGTAACGGATTGATTTGTAAACCAATCATCATTATCCACATAAATGACTTCCGCTTCATAATCTTCCTCGTAATATTGTTGCATACAATATTCAACAGATAATTCCGGCTCTGGTTCTGTGATTGTAAGCTCTTGTCCAATTCGAATCGTTGAATTTTCATTTTCAAGTGCATTGTTCATCTCAATTATTTTTACTACTGGAATATTTGTTTTTTCTGCAATTCCAGATAGGGTATCACCTGCCACAACTTCGTAGATTATTTGTTTTTCTTGCTCCATTGTAACTTCATCAATTGCTGATTCGTAAGAAACAATACTTTCTGCCAATAAGTAAGCATCTACTATTTCAACAGAATTACCAAATTCGATTGTTTTTAATCCATATTCGTAATCCTCAAAATGTTTTTCTTCTACAAGTTCCACATCTTTAAACATTTCTCCAAAATATTGTTCAACTCCAATTTCTACAAATGCCCCTTGTGTTACAGCCTCTTCTTTTTTAATTATATTACTTGTTAATACATTTAATTCTCGTGTAGGGTCTAATATTAATTCAACTGTATATTTCTGACTTTCGTCATACTTATTTAATGCAGCCTCTAATAATCCTACTACTTCCTTGCTATCTGCAAGATTTACACTATACTCATTTATCTTTAATGTATATGCATGATTTAATGTTTCAATCTTTGCCGAATCTAATGCTTTTACCATGTTTTGAACAATTACTTCTTCATTATAAATTCTTCCCAACCAATCATTTTTTCCAATAATTTGAAGGTTGGCATCAGCATATACCATTTGTGATGATTTTTTCGAAAAAATTTGTCTTGCTTCTCTCATCATGGAATCAATTTGTTCTTTCTCTTGAATTGAACCTACAAATGTATCATTTAAGTATATTGAATAAAAGTGTTCACCTTCTAAATGTATTTCTCCAACGTTCGGGATACATAACAAAAAAATAAAAAGTGCCAACAATGTAATTCTTATAAATGTTATATTAGATTGCTTATAATATTTTGTAACTTTTTTCATTTTTATAACTCCATATGTGTATCTTTATTTCTTTTTTATTGAATATCCAAAACTTCCTTGATTTTCACCTATTGTAAAATAATTACCATGTGAATACACAATGGGATCGCTTGCTTCTAAATGAAATTTTCCCGATTCATCCATGTATTTTTCATCTGCATGAACTGCAACTACTTTCGCAATAAACATATCATGACTTCCTAATGCTTCAATTTTTTCAACTTTGCATTCAATATTAACTGGACTTTCCGCTAAAAGAGGGGCACAAACATGTTGCCCCTCTATCTTATGAAGATTTAACTTGCTCCACTTATCAATCTCTTTTCCACTTACTACTCCACAGTAGTCTGTTGCATACGTTAATTCTTTTGTTGTTAAATTAATGGTAAATTCCATACTCTCTTTTATTAATTTGTGAGAATATCTTTCTGGACGAACAGAAATCGATAGCATCGGCGGATTCGTACAAATTGTTCCCGCCCATGCTACAGTTATTAAATTATCTTGTCCATCTTTTCCTCTACATCCTACCAATACAACTGGTAATGGATAGAGCATATTCCCTGGTTTCCAAACTTGCTTTGCCACGTCTTTGATCATCCTTTTATTCTAAAAAAAATTATAAAACATCGGAACAACTGTTGCTACTAAATTAAGTACTAATAATAAAATCGTTACAATAAACCAAGGATTTAATTTTTTCAATCCTTTATTAACCGTACTTGTAAATTCTTCTTTCGAATTATTTAGTATTTCTGATGTTTGTCCTTTTAATTGGTCTACCAATGCAGCTTGTACATTACGATACACTTTAACATTTTCAACATGAATTGCTTCTAATAAATTCTCTGTAGATTCTTCTAATTTTCTTTGGATATTTTGAATTTCTTCTTGTATCTTTTCAAGTTCTTCGTTTGACTCTTTCTCTACAGTAATCGCTTCAATTTTCGTAAGAGCTTCTTGCATTAAGCGATTTAATTTTTCGGTATATTCACTAGATGCATCTTCTAATTTTTTAGTATTATCTTTATAAATCAACTCCAAGTGCTGGCTTCCGCGGTCAATAAGTTCACGAATATTTTGCGTGGATTCCATATTTATATATTGTTGTTTACGCATATCTTGTAAGCACTCTTCGTATTTTGTAGCCTGTTCTCTTATTCGTTTTAATTCACGCTCTTCCGCTACTGTATTTGCCTTTATAATTTCTCCAGAAGTGAATTTTTGTGCCAGTCGATCTATAAAATTATCCATCATACTACTCTCCATTCTTTGAATTAAACTTTTTCTCAAAGTATAAATTTCCCCGCATATTATAGCATATACAAACCATAAATTCAATTTTTAATTATTTTATATTTTGTGCACTATGTTTAATATCTATTTCAATAATCTTGCTTTTTTATGTCTATTAACTATTGTTTTACATTCTATTCATAATTTGTTCATATTGATATGATACAATGTATTTAAATTAAAACATATAAAAAAATCGTAACAAATAGATTTTTTCATAATCGCCCAGGAGCCATTGGTTCCTGGGCACTCCTCATTTCTACTCTTTTTTTGTACTCAATTCTTGTATTTCTTCATTCAACGCTAACATCTTAGCATCAAGTTCCGAAACCATTTGCGCACATTCTACAAGTTCTTTTCTAATATGCTCTGGTGCATTCCCTTCAAATTTATAATGCATTTTATGCTCTAAACTTGCCCAAAAATCCATAGCAACCGTACGTATTTGCAATTCTACTTTTGTATAAACAATACGATCAGACAAAAAAATAGGAATGGAAACTAACATATGGTAGCTTTTATATCCACTCGGTTTAGGATTTTTAATGTAATCTTTAATTGATACTACACTGATATCATTTTGATTTCCTATCATCTCTGCAATTTGATAAATATCTGATGTAAAAGAACAAATTACTCGAACACCTGCAATATCATTTACATGCATTACCATGTTTTCTATTGTAGATTCTAATCCCAATTTCTTTAATTTCTTCACAATGCTTTCTGATGTTTTAATTCTTGATTTTATGTGTTCAATCGGATTATATTGATGAACATGTTGAAATTCATCGTTTAAAATTTCTAATTTTGTTCCGATCTCTTTTAATGCAGAATTATAAACAAGTATTACTTCTTTCCAACTTTCTACTTGGCTTGAAGCAGAATAATCTATTTTATTTTCCATATATATATTTGTACCTCCAAAGTTTGTATTTCCAGTATAGTTTTATTGTAAGGGATATTGTGAAAATTGCAACCGATTTCACAGTTTTTTATGATAAGTTTAAGATTTTCAATTGCATTTGTCTTTTGAAGAACTTATGATATACTCTTATAAACACTTAAGAGATAACTTTTTTAATAAGGAGAATAACTAGCTATGCGTATTTGGTTTAAAACATTTAAAGATAATCGTATGATTTGTGACTTGGTTGTAGAAAATGATTCCACAACAATGTCTAGAACAAATAAAATAATGAAAGCAGTAGAAACTTGTTGTTACGAATTTGATTTATGTACTCCCATATGGCTAGATTCTACCATCAAGGAATTTCAACGTCATGCAAAAGCTCGATTTTTAAAAGATAATTTTGTAGAAACAATTGACTTCGATTACCTTGAAATTCATGTAATAGAAGAGGACTAATTTTTTTCACAATAATTTGCATATTATACGTTGACACGAGGAATATTATACTGTAGTATTTGTTTATAGCTTATGTAGTTTTCAATACTACATGTAATATTTTGTCGTTTTTTATACAATTTGTCACCTTATAGAAAGGAATGGAATACTATGCAAATTACAATCAGAGAACCTGGCAGCGCATTGACGCATTTTATTGCCATGTTATTAGCAATCTTTGCCTCAATCCCTTTATTAATTAAAGCAGCACTTCAATCAGGATTTTTATCCTTTACCTCTATGTTAGTTTTTATCTCTAGCATGATTTTACTATATGGTGCAAGTGCAGCTTATCACAGCATCAATGTAAGCGAGAAATTAATTACTCTATTTCGCAAAATTGACCACATGATGATTTTCCTACTTATTGCTGGTTCCTATACTCCGGTTTGTCTTATGGTTTTAAGCAAAGAGAAAGGATTCACACTTTTAATCCTTGTATGGGGAATTGCAATATGTGGTATGATTATTAATATGATTTGGATCAACTGCCCTAAATGGTTTTCTTCTTGCATCTATATAGCCATGGGCTGGGTTTGCGTTCTTGTATTTCGTGAATTATTACAAACTCTTCCTTTACCAGCTTTCTTGTGGTTACTTAGCGGGGGCATTATTTATACCATTGGCGGAATTATTTATGCTTTAAAATTACCTCTTTTAAATTCTCTCCATAAATATTTTGGTTCTCACGAAATTTTCCATTTATTTGTGATGGGCGGAAGTATCTGTCACTTTATATTTATGTTTTTATATGTTGCTTAGATTCAAAAAGGTGTAGCCGAAGCTACACCTTTTTATTTATATCCATTCGGATTATTGCTTTGCCATCTCCAGGCATCTTCACACATTTCTTTGATTCCATTTTGAGCACTCCAACCAAGCTCTTCTTTTGCTTTTGTAGCATCAGAATAACAAGTTGCGATATCGCCTTCTCTTCGTTCCTTAATAACATAAGGTATTTTAATGTTGTTTGCATCTTCAAAATTTTTCACAATATCAAGAACACTATATCCTATTCCAGTGCCTAAATTATAAATTTTTAGGCCTTCTTTATTGTTTATTTTTTCAAGAGCCTTAACATGACCTATCGCTAAGTCTACAACATGTATATAATCTCTAACGCCAGTTCCATCCGGTGTATTATAATCATCACCAAACACACCTAATTTTTCTAATTTGCCTACTGCAACTTGCGTAATATATGGCATTAAATTATTCGGAATTCCATTAGGATTTTCTCCCATTCTTCCACTTTTGTGTGCTCCAATCGGATTAAAGTAACGAAGAATTACAATGTTCCATTCTTTATCTGCATTCCACATATCCGTTAATATTTGCTCTAACATAGATTTTGTCCAGCCATAAGGATTCGTACAAACACCTTTTTTACATTCTTCTGTGATAGGAATCATCTCTGGTTCACCATAAATAGTTGCAGAAGAAGAAAAGATAATATTTTTACAATGATTCTTACGCATTACATCTAATAGTACTAGAGTACCTGTTATATTATTTTCATAATATTCCCATGGCTTTGCAACGGATTCACCTACTGATTTTAAACCAGCAAAATGAATACATGAATCTATTTTTTCAACTTTAAATATGTTTTCTAATGCCTCTCGATCCAACACATCTGCTTCATAAAATTTAGGTCTAACCTTTGATAACTCTTCAATTCTATCAAGTGCTTCAACTGATGAATTTGAAAGGTTGTCCACTATAACCACTTCTTGTCCTAATAATAAAAGTTCTACTACTGTATGGCTTCCTATATACCCTATTCCACCTGTCACTAAAATTGCCATAATTCAACTCCTTTTACCAAAGAATATTTGGATACACTCCATCTTTCTTTAATTTTGCAATAGACTCTACTACAACTTCTTTGTCTTCTTTATATGTTACACCAAACCATTTATCACTTGAAGAAAGCACCTTAACTGTTGCTTTGCCATCTTTAATATACTTATCAACCTCAACAGGTATTAAACATTCTGATTTTAATGGATTTTTTGGCACTTCCTGTTCAAAAAAATGATTCATTGATTGTTCGCATTCTTCAAAAATACTAGGAAAAAATCCCCACATATTCATAGATACTTTCGAGTCTATATCAATCGGATGAATGGTTTTTCCTTCGTCTTCTGAGTATCCTGCTCCCGTTTGCGTTTTAACTAGATGTTTTCTTTCTGAAATCTCAGTTAAATATCCATTTTCATCTGTGATACAACATCCTCTTGTTACACTTCCTTTATCTGTAAGAGTATTTCCAAGTTTGTATCCTACCATTGCATATGGATGAGGCGTCGTATCTGTATAAGTTGTTAAGTATTCACACAATGTTTTATAAGCACTAGCTCCATAGTAATCATCTGCATTGATCACTGCAAATGGTTCTTCTACAGCACCTTTACAGCAAAGTAATGCATGCGTTGTTCCCCATGGTTTCACTCGTTCTTCTGGTATTTTAAAGTTATCTGGTACCATCTGCAAATCTTGATGTACATAAGCAACTGGAATATGTTTACTTACTGCATCTCCAATACAATCTCTAAAATCCTGTTCATGCTCTTTTTTAATAATAAATACCACTTTTCCAAATCCTGCTTGAATCGCATCGTATATTGAAAAATCAATAATTTTATTTCCTACATCATCCACTGGATCAATTTGTTTTAATCCACCATATCTGCTTCCCATTCCTGCTGCTAAGATTACTAACGTTGGTTTCCCCATACATTTTACTCCTTATAAATTCTTTCCGTCTTACTATAAATTTCAATAATTATAGCACAAATGATTTTGTAATGCTACACTAAGAAATGTTTCATTTTATAGAATTCCCAATTCCCTACAAATAAAATCTTTTCGCTCTTTAAATTCTTGATAGAATCCCTCTAAATCACTTCTCTGATAAGGCGTTCTAAAAAATTTATGCAAAAGAATCTTATTTAATTGTTGAATAGTTTGTTCCTCTTTTTCTTCATATACAAGTTCTTCCATCGCATTTAGAAAATAATGCCATTCCTTACTATACGTATGATACAATTTTATAGGTGTCGTTCCAATCCACTGGCTAATCTTTACTTTACTTCCATTGCGCTTATCACACTCATGAATCTGTAAAAAATATTCAAAATCATTGTTTTCATAAATTCTACCCAACGGGAATAAACGACACACTCCTGGGCGATTTGCATGGACGCTACATCTTCCTTCTGCATCTAAAAATCCACAAGATTGATTGTCTTGTCTCATTTTAAGATTTGGTAATATAATTCCATCTACAACATTTAATTCTATATACTGCATTGCATACAGTTCTTCGAAACTCTTAGTAAGCACACTGCTTAATTGTACAATATCATAAGGATCTAGAATAATGCTTTCTCCCATATTTTTACAACAGTCTGAACATCCACTACATGCATTACATCCAAGTTTTGCTAAATCATGTTCTAGATAACGTTTTCCGTCTGAAATTTCTTCTAATCGAATTTCTCTTTTCACCTACATTCTCCATTCTTATAAGAAATAGTCAAAACAAACTCTTTCTCCTACTACTGTTTGCAAATAAGATGCTATCGCTTTATGAGAAGGATGAACTTGATATGCTTCTAACTCTTCTAACGATTCAAATGTTGTATCAAGCACTAATTCTCTTGTACTTGTAGGCTCTAATTGATAAATAAATTTAATCTCCACTAAATATGGCATTTCTTTTTTTAGGTCAAGAAACATTTTACTAAGCTTTAACGCAATTTCTTCTT
>JBOFWM010000089.1:0-9187 GCA_051653625.1 Lachnospiraceae bacterium | reverse complement strand
GTATTTAATCGTGTAATTACAGTCTAATACAACACTTAAATTAAATCCTGTATTTATTTCAGTCCCTAACGGATTACCATACTCTTCTTCCGGATCGCTCTTTAATTCTATAGTTATATATTTAGTCTTATTTTCCACTTTATTACCTAATTCATCTGAAATATAGACATCTTCAACTACTCGTTTACCTTCTGCATATGGTGAAATATCATAAGAAAAAGTTGTATAAGACATTTCTTTTGTCAGTTCATTTGTTCCTTCATAATTTCTTATGACAGAAATCTCAAATTCATCTTTTGATACATCTTTGGGTACACCTTCTTGAAAATAAATCACTAATTTAGTTACAGACGCCCCCAATCAAGTGTTTCAATTATTGTTCCATATGATGTAGATATAAAGTTATCTAGAAAACTCCCTTCGTTTCTATCTTCTTTTTCTACCTTTGATGTTTGTTTTATATCTTGATATTTTACCAAAATAATACTTATTAATACAATGATCATTAATACTAATATTTCTTTTTTCATTTTTTCCTCCATTAATTTTATATAACTGGTCATATTTTGTTCACGATTGGTAAAGTCTTGTATTTATTCACCAACAATTTTTTGATTTATTGCGTTTTTAACGCTTATTTGTTATTCTTTAATAAGAACAAACGATATAGTTTTAATTAGAAATAAAGAAAGGAAGAATTATATGTCAAAAATTTTATCATATCCTACATTAAACATAACCCTTCTAGATGATGAGCACGTAGAACTTTTTTCCATCATGAATCAAGTAAAATCTTTAGCAAAAGATGAAAATATGTTATATAAAGAAGAAGAATTAGAAAAGATTTTTACCAGACTTAAAGATTACACAAAAAAACATTTTATAGATGAAGCTACTTTCATGGAAGAAATCAAATATCCAAGACTTTCTCAACATCTAGAAGCACATAAAGGTTTTACAGATAAATTATTTTCTTTTGAACTAGAAAAAGTAGGTATTTCATTAAAAAATCAAGACATACTTATTTATGAGTTAATGGAATATTTAGAAAATTGGCTATGTATTCATATTGAAGATTGTGATTTAAAAATTGCACAATTTTTAAATGGAACTTTAGAAGAAGAATAAAAAAAGTGTCAATCGACACTTTTTTTATTCCACCACTTGATATATGTAACTATTGCCTAATTTTCCAACTCTTTTTACTATATTCATGTGATTTAATATATGAAGTACTGTTGTTGCTAATTTCTTCGGAATTTTTGCTTCTTTTGCAAAATCAGACGAAGTAAAGGATTCTTCTAATGTATATGGCACACATTGCATAAAGTCCTTTATATCTTCTATTGTAACTTCCTCTTTTATAGCAAGCGGAATACGATCTAATTTTGTACTTTTCTTTCTCTTTTTTTGTTCTTTATTCATAACAAGTCTATATTCTTCTACTTCCATCAAAACAAAAATGAATTTCAAATGATTATGCTTTAAAAATGATTTGATTTTATATAATTCTAGAAATGCATGATAAATTGTTTCATTTTTTGGTGACTTACGTTTACGAATTATTTCTCCTGTTATTTTATCGATGTATATTAACTCTTTTTTTACAATAATTGGATGTACAATTGTAACAAAATAATCTTTAAGAAATACATCTAATTTTTTTCGCATTTTATCAAACGATCTTGTTTGAATTTCAACAATCTTACCATCTCGAAAAATGTCTGCGACCATATGTTCAATTGAAACTTCATGATAATCATCATTTGGTTCATAATAAAATTTTAATATTGCATGAACAGTTTTTTCTGACAGTGTACCTATTCCTTGTGATTGCCTTTCTGTATTTAAAATTTTATCTCTTGCTTTTTCAAATTGCTTATAATCCATTCCTAATAGCCTCGAATTCTATCTTCTTCATCTCCAATGTTTTTTGTAATATTGATTACTTTAACATAATAGCTATAATCATCATTTACTTTTACGCAAGCTCTATCCCCAATTTTTTTCCCCATCAATGCTTTTCCTAACGGTGATTCAATACTAATCATTTGTTTTAAAGAATCTCCTCGAATAGTAGTGACAATTTTATAAGTTTCTGTATCATCATCTTCTTCAAAGTAAATCATCACTTCATTATTTATTCCAACTTCATCTTCTTTTGAAGTATCTTCTATAATTATTGCTGAACGTATCATCTTATCTAAATATCTAATTCTACTTTCATTTTTATTTTTCTCTTTTTTCGCTGCATGATACTCAAAATTTTCACTCAAATCTCCATGTGCTCTCGCAACTTTTACATGTTCTAATAACTCTTTTCGAAGCACCAATTTGCGATACTCTATTTCTTCTTTCATCTTATCAATATCACTTTTTATCAAACGATCTCTCATGTTTTTCCTCCAAGTACTTCCTTATATAATCTTTCTACATTTTTGTAACAAATCTTTTCTGTTTCCTCATATGTAAATCCACTACAACTCAATGCTTCATATAATACATTCGTATGACTTGCATCTTTTATTTCCAAATTATTATTAATCCCATCAAAATCACTTCCTAATGCAATACAATCAATTCCTGCAATTCTACTAATATGTTTTATATGTGCGATTACATCTTCAATTCGTGAATATTTTTCTTTTGTATTCTTTTTTATATATATAAAATCTTCAAAATAATTTATTCCAATCAATCCGCCTTTTTTTGAAATTTGATAAATCATATCATCCGTCATATTTCTCGTGTGATTCACTAATGCTCTTGCATTAGAATGACTTGCAACAAAAGGCTTTTTACTATAATTTAAGACATCATAAAATAATTTATCTGATCCATGAGAAACATCCACAATAATGCCTAGATATTCCATCCACTCTAAAAATTCAATTCCCTTTTTCGTAAGGCCCCCGAATGAACTTGTATGTGCATACCCTATTTCATTCGAATAATTCCAAGTAAGTGTAATCATTCGGATCCCCAATTGATAGAACTCTAGTAATCTATCATAATCTCTTACACAAGGCATCGAATCTTCTAATGTGAGAAAAGCTGCAATTTTCCCCTCTTGTTTACATTGCGTAATATCATCATAGGAAATTGCAGCCTTTATATACTCTTTATTTTTTTCTATTTCTCTGTAATAAAGAGAAATCATTTCTTTTGCTACTGCATATACATCGCCGTCTTTTTTATAATCAGTGAAAATTGCAAAGTTCTGTATACTATAATTTGATGCTTTCAATTTTTGAAGATCTACTTGTAGCTCATTTCTATATAAGTTTATCCTTTGATTGTCTTTATATTTTTCATACAATTCTCGAATGGTATCACAATGTAAATCTGCAATTTGTTTCACAATAAAATCCTTTCGCTATTTTAAATAATTACTTAATGTAGCAAATTGTTCTAAAGTAAGCGCTTCTCCTCGTATGGTTTGCGATAACTCCATTTTCTCTAAAGCTTCATATATTTTTTCTTTTGTAACATCTTGAATCCCTGCATTTGATAATCCATTTACAAGTGTTTTTCTTCGTTGATTAAAAGAAGCTCTTATTAATTGAAACATAAATCTTTCATCTTTTACCGTTACAGGAGGTATCTCATGTCTTGTAAGTTTTATAACAGAACTTCCTACATTTGGCTTCGGCATAAAACAAGTAGCTGGTACATTTGCAACAATTTCAGGATATGCATAAAATTGTACTGCAAGCGACAATGCCCCATAATCTTTTGTTCCTGGTCCAACTCGCATACGATCTGCCACTTCTTTTTGAACCATAATTGTAATGCTTTTTAATGGTACCTTACTTTCAAAAAGTCCCATAATAATTGGAGTGGTAATATAATATGGTAAATTTGCAACAACTTTTATTGGATTTCCATTGTTTCTTTCTTGAACTAGTGATTCAATATCTAATTTTAAGATATCTTCGTTTATTACTGTAACATTATCATATTCTTTTAATGTATCATCTAATATAGGAATTAATTTTTTATCAATCTCAACTGCAATTACTTCTCTTGCACTTTCTGCTAAGTATTGAGTCATCGTTCCAATTCCTGGTCCTATTTCTAATACAAGATCCTCTTTTGTTATTTCAGATTCCTCAATAATTGTCTCTAAAATATGTGAATCAATCAAGAAATTTTGTCCATATTTTTTCTGAAAGGTAAAGTTATATTTTTTTAGTACTTCTATTGTATTACTTGGGCTCCCTAATTTTGCCAATTTTTTTCTCCGCTCTCTTTATTTTATTCCATAAAAACGTAACGCATTCTTACTTGTTACTTCCATTACTTCTTCTACCGATAACATTTTTATAGTTGCTATTTCTTCCACTACATGCGATAAAAGTGTGGAATCATTTCTTTTCCCTCGAAATGGCGTTGGTGCTAGGTATGGACAATCTGTTTCTAAAAGGATTTGTTGTATTGGTAAAAATTCTACAACTTCTTTTAATTTTTTTGCATTACTAAATGTCACTACACCGCCTATTCCAAAATAATATCCCCAGTCTAGAAATGTTTGTGCTGTTTCTTTTGAATAAGAATAACAATGAACAACTGCCTTCATTTCATTCGCATTTCTTTCTTTTAAAAAATCGATAGTTTCCTTTGCTGCTTCTCTTGAATGAAGTACTACTGGTTTATTTTCTTCTTTAGCTAATTGTAATTGTCGATCAAACCAAAATTTTTGAATTTCTTTTTCGGGATCATTCCAATGATAATCTAATCCAATTTCTCCTACTGCAACAATTTTTTCATGTTTACAATACTTCTTCATTTCTGCAAATACTTCTTCATTCAATTCATCTACGCAACTTGGATGAACTCCAATTGTTCCATATATATACGGATATTGTTCTATTAAAGATAATGTATCTTTTAAAGATTTTACATCCGATGAAACATTTACAATGTATTCAACATTCTTTTCTTTCATGTTATTTAGTAATTCTATTCTATCCTCATCAAATGATTCATCATCATAATGAGCGTGCGTATCAAAAATCATTTTATTTCTCTCTTTCTTTTTTTTAAAAAGTCTTGCAACTAATTATAAATTATACTATAATCATCCTTGTATTGTAAATATAAGCGCGACTAGCTCAGCTGGCAGAGCACCTGACTCTTAATCAGGGTGTCCAGGGTTCGAACCCCTGGTCGCGCATTCGGGCACTGGTTTTGTGATTAAATTCACGGGGTTGGTGTTTTTTATTTTGCATAAATTAAAAAACCCATTTCCTCTAAATTCTCTCTAATCTTATCTAATGCTTTTTTACTTTGAGCACAAACCATATGATAATGCACCTCTTCTGTCATAGAACTTAGGGGGTTATTTGTACAAGTCTCTAATCGTTTACAAAATTCTTCTGCATCTAATCTACTACTAATAATAAGGGGCACTTCAATCTGTCCATATATTTCATGTTCTACTCCAACATTTTGAATCTTTCCACCACAGTCCACAATACAAAATAATTCTTTAATAACATCTTCCTTATTATGTTTTACTAAAAATACTTCTTGAAAAAGATCTTCCTCTTTTTCTTGTAAAATATATCCTTTATTTGTAGAAAGTACTTCCTTTTTCTGCGCTCTTAATAATGCAATATCTTGTACAATTACTTGCCTACTTACATTTAATACTTTTGCAAGATAACTTCCTTTGACTGGCTCCTTTGCATTTTCTAATAAGGACAGTAACTCTTCTCTTCTATCTTCGCCAACCATTCTTCTTCCTTTTCTCAATATTTATTTAAGAAACATCTTTAATATCTTTTTATTTTTTTCTTTAAATGGTGCATATACAAATGGTATATTCCAGAAAAAATTATGTTCTAGAATTGATTTTTCATTTGAAAATGTTTGAAAAGAGTATTTTCCATGATACTTACCCATTCCACTATTTCCAACTCCACCAAAAGGAAGATTATCATTTGCAATATGCATAATACAATCGTTTAAACATCCACCACCAAAAGATATATTATGTATGATATATCTTCCTATTTTTTTATCTTTTGCAAATACATAACAAGCAAGTGGTTTTTCTCGCTCTTTTAAAATATCAATTACATAATCCAAGGAATCATATCCAATAATAGGTAAAATCGGTCCAAAAATTTCTTCTTTCATTATTTCACTTGAAAAAGAAGCATTTGGAAATATCGTAAAGCCAATTTTAAGTTTTTCTTCCGCAAAACTTCCACCTATTACTTCTTGTTCTTTTTCAATGAATCGCATCAATCTCATATAATGGTGCAGATTGATAATCTTTGGGAATTGTTCATTGTTACAGCCATCTCCATAGCCTTCTTTGTACTCTCTTTTTAACGCTTCAATAAATTCATCTTTACGCGCATTATCTATTAATACATAGTCAGGTGCAATACATGTTTGTCCTGCATTTAAACATTTGGCCCATACAATTTTTTTAGCTGCATCTTTTATATCTGCACTATGTTCTATAATACAAGGACTTTTTCCACCTAATTCTAGCGTAATCGGTGTTAAGTGTTCGCTTGCCGCACGCATAACAATTCTACCTACACGCTCACCACCTGTATAAAATATATAATCATACCTTTGATTCAATACTGTATTATAATTAACATGGTTATCCATTGCATAAATATAGTTTTGATCAAATGTTTCATTTATCAATTGCGTCATTACTTCTGATGTTTCTACACTTGTTTTTGATGCTCCTACTATCGCACAATTTCCAGCAGTTATTGCACCAATAACTGGCGACAAAATAAGTTGTATCGGATAATTCCATGGCGCTAAAATAAGTGCTACACCATACGGCTCATATATTGTATATGCATCATGTAGCACTGTAGAAAAAGTCTTTTTCTTTTTATTTTTTTTCGTCCATTTATCTATATGCTTAATTGCATTATCAATTTCTAGATGAACAACACAAATCTCTGTAAAAAAACTTTCATATTCACACTTATTTAAATCCTTTTTTAAAGCATCATATATTCTTGATTCATACTCCGTTAAACTAATTTTTAATTTTTTTAACATTTGTTTTCTAAAATGGATTTCTTTCGTGCTTCCTGATTTAAAAAATTCTCTTTGATTTTCAATTACTTGTTCTAGATTCATATTTTTATCACACACCTTTCCTTAGAAATAAATGTATATCTTATTCTCTTCAATATACTAGATAGATGCATTATAATCAACAAAATTATTTATTTAATGATAGTATACTTTTAATTAAAAAGTCATCTCAATTTTTAATTTTTGAGATGACAACTAAATAAACTTAATTTTTTTCATATTATAAATTTAAAACTTAGCAATTATATAATTTTCCCCTTCTATTAAATCTGGAGTTTCACAATCACATATTATTGTAACTTCTCCCAACTCAAATATTTTACACATACTTGTTTTTCCATCTTTTGAACTATCCGCAAGTATATATACTTTCCTTGAATTTTGTTTAATTAATTGTTTTTTATTTGATTCATTTAAATCTGGCGTATTGATACCTGCCTTTTTAGAAAATCCAGATGCTCCTAAAAAAGCTTTATCAAAATGCAATCCTTGTAAAATATGATCTGTTAATCCACCATACAATGATGCTGTTTTTACATTAATTTTTCCACCTACCATAATACATTCTATTTCACTATTTTTTAATTCAATTGGAATATCTGTATTAGTTGTTACAATAGTAATTCTTTTTTTTACTAAATACTTCACCATTAAAAGTGTCGTACTGCCAGAATCAATATATACTACATCACCATCTTGTACCATATTTGCTGCATATTTTGCAATAATCTCTTTTTCTTCAACGTTCAATTGCGTTCTTGATTCAACAGGAGTATCATAATACCCTCCTTTTAATTTTGCAGCACCTCCTCTTAATAATTCAATATGACCTTCACTTTCTAACACTTTTAAATCTCTTCTTATTGTAGAACTAGAGACATCCTGTAAAAGTTCACAAAACTCTTCTAATGACACAATTTCTTTCTGGTCAAGTAATTGCAATATTTCTTTTCTTCGTTCATAAGGTACCATATACTACCATCCTTATTAAATATTTTTTATAAATTCATTAACTTCTTTTAAATCAGGCATCGAAGATTGTGCACCTATTCCACAAACTGTAATCGCACTACAATATGTAGCAAATTTTGAAGCCTCAAAAATATCCATTCCATTCACTAAACAACATCCTAAAGCACCTATAAACGAATCTCCTGCACCAGTTGTTTCTATTGCTTCTACTTTGCATGCCGGTATATGTTCAACACGTTTTCCATCACTTACAACTGCACCATCTTTTCCTATTGTAAATATTGCGCCAATATTATGCTTTTCTGTGAAATTTATGATCTCTTTTTCTGCTGCATCTACACTATCTATCGTTCTTTTACAATAATAACTTGATTCTACCTCATTTACAATAATATAATCACATTTTTTTATTGATTTTTCAGAAATATCAATAGATGGAGCAGCATTTAATATCACAATAATTCCTTTTTCTTTTGCTTTTTCTATTGCATATTCTACTATTTCTATAGGTATTTCTAATTGTAAAATTAGTACCTTACAATCAATCATAAGATCATTTAATTCGTCAATATCCCTTTTTGTTATTTTGTAATTTGCTCCTTTCACTATATTCGCATAAACTGTACCATCATACAAACAATTTACAACTCCCAAACCACTTACTGTATTCACTGTTTTCAAAAATTTATCATTTACATTTGCAC
The DNA here is from genome assembly GCA_051653625.1 of Lachnospiraceae bacterium. Lineage (GTDB taxonomy): Bacteria > Bacillota > Clostridia > Lachnospirales > Lachnospiraceae > SFDP01. Next base: position 428 of record JBOFWM010000089.1, on the reverse strand, counting down.
TTTTAATAGACTTCCTTAAATATTCTCCCATAGCATCATTTCCAACAGCACCTACCATATACACTTCAGCACCTAATTTTGCTGCTTGAACAGCTTGATTAGCCCCTTTTCCTCCACCACAAAACAATGCCTCATCTACCGCATAAGTTTCTCCTTTATAAGGCAATCTTTCTTGTTTTAAAATTATATCATAATTAATACTCCCTATAACCACTATTTTATTTTTCATTTTATTATTTTCCTTTCAATAATTGTCTACAATTTTATAAAAACCACCCATAAGGTGGTCTTTATATCTACTTATTTTTTGACATTAAATATGTAAGCTTTTCTTGAATAAATTCAAAGTATGCTGCAATTATAATAATTATACCAGTTACTATATATTGCCAGAAGGTATCCACATTCAAAACTATTAACCCTACTTT
>JBOFWM010000088.1:0-15943 GCA_051653625.1 Lachnospiraceae bacterium | reverse complement strand
CAATCATATCTTTTGCAACAATTTCATTTTTTGTAACTATATTTTGAACGTTCCCTCCAAGCGCTGTTTCAATAGCAACTTCATACTTCTTATCGGCTTGTAAAATATCTGCTACAACCCCTTTAATTCCAGGATTTATTTCTTTTTGTTCCATTACTTTTTTTACAGAACCGCCATATCCTTCATAACGCTCTGTAAGATTAACCAACGAATCTAATTTTGACTTATCTCTATGATATGTAATTTGTAGATCTGTGTATTTTTTTTCATTTTCAAGAATATCATTACGGATTTTGCCAATTTTCTCTTCCATTTCTTCTTGATTTTCTTTTAATGATGTGATTATTTTAGATATTCTTTCAAATTCATTTGTATATTCTAAAATTAATTCTTCTTGATTTTCTTCATCGGCCTTTGCAAGAATCAATTTCGAACTTACTTCTGCTTTACGAATTGCAATTTGCTCAAGTATCGTATCAAATCTACCGATTTGCGACTTTATAGAAGATCGTTCATTAAGTGCATTTATAATTTTATTTTTTTCATCTTCCATTTTGTTATTTATATCTTCAATACTTTTATGCAATTCAAGTAATGCTGCTTTCGCTTCGTTGCGTGCATCATCCATTTCATGAAAATTATCATCTACTTTTTGTTTTGTTAATAAGATCTGTTCTTTTTCTTCTTTTTTATCACTCTCTTCTTTCAAAACATCTGTCAAACGTTTTTGAAGATGGATTTCATTTTGCTTTAAGGAATTAATTTGTTCTTTCTGAACATTTACTTCACCATCAAGTTTTTCCTTTAAAATCCCATTTTCAGTTAATGTCCCACGCTTTTTTTCAATAGAAGATTCTAATTCTTCCACTTGTGCCTGAATACTTTCATATTCTTCTTTTATCTTCTCGATTTTTATTGTAGACGCATCAAACTCTGATTTAGCAATACGTTCTTTTTCTTCCACCTCTAATAATTGTTTTGATAAATTAGCATTATCTAATAAGAACATATTAATATCTAATGTTTTTAACTCTTCTTTTTTCTTTAAATATATTTTTGCTTTTTCTGCTTGTTTCTCTAAAGGTTCTACTTGCTTTTCTAATTCTCTTAAGATATCACTAACACGTACTAAATTTTGTTTTTCATCTTCTAACTTTTTACATGCAGCACTTTTTCGTTTTTTGAATTTTACAATTCCAGCTGCTTCATCAAATAACTCTCTTCGCTCCTCTGGTCTACCACTTAATATTTTATCAATTTGACCTTGTCCAATAATCGAATATCCTTCTTTTCCAATACCAGTATCATAAAAAAGTTCATTTACATCTTTTAATCTGCAATTTGTACCATTAATTAAATACTCACTTTCTCCCGAACGATAAATTCTTCTTGCAATTGTTACTTCTTCATAAGAAACTGGAAGAACATGATCTGAATTATCTAGTGTAATTGCAACATATGCATAACTAAGTGGCTTTCTAGTCTCTGTCCCCGAAAAAATAACATCTTGCATCGATGCTCCTCTTAATTGTTTACTTCTTTGTTCTCCAAGTACCCATCGAACAGCATCTGCAACATTACTTTTTCCGCTTCCATTCGGTCCTACAATTCCCGTTATTCCATTATGAAATTGAAAATTAATTTTATTTGCAAAGGATTTAAATCCATGAACTTCTATACTTTTTAAATACATCTATTTCAAAACCTTTCTATCTATTTCATATTATTTTTCTCTTTTAAATATAAAATAGCTTCATATGCAGCTTTTTGTTCTGCTGCTTTTTTTGTTTTTCCAATTCCTTTTCCAATCACATTTTGATTAAGTACTGCATGTACAATAAATTCTTTTTCATGATCTGGTCCGATTTCACTGATTAATTCATAAACCAATTTTGCTTTTGCATTTGTTTGAATCATTTCTTGTAGCACCGTTTTACTATCATAAAATAATATTTTATTTTCAAGATCCGACAGAATATATTTATGTATAAAATCTTTTGCAACAACGTATCCGCCATCTAGATAGAGCGCTCCAATTAACGCTTCCATACAATCTGAAAGTATAGAATCTCTTTTTCTACCACCAGTTGCCTCCTCACCTTTACCCAATAATAGAAAATCTCCTAAATTCAAATCATTGGCACAATATGCAAGTGCTGGTTCACATACCATAGATGAACGTAATTTTGTCAATTTTCCTTCTGTCATTGTTTGATTATTCAAAAATAGAAATTCACTTGTGATCAATTCTAATACTGCATCACCTAAAAATTCTAACCGTTCATAATCTCCATATTTATTAATTTTTCTCTCATTAGCATAAGAACTATGTGTTAATGCTTGCATTAATAAATTTTTATTTTTAAAGGAATATATAATTTTTTTTTCTAATTCATACGATGGAGAATGTGCTTTCATATATTAACCATGCCTTTCTTCTTAACCTAAAAACATTGAAAAGCCCATTTGGGCTTTTCAAATAAATAGTCTAAAACTTAATTTCTAGTATTTTTTAATAATTCAAGAGCTTCACCTACCGTGATAATAGATTCTACTTGTTCCGCATTTATCTCAATGTCAAAAGTCTCTTCTATACCCATTACAATTTGGAATAAATCTAAAGAATCTGCTCCTAAATCATCTGCAAAAGTAGATTCCATTGTTATTTCATTAGGATCTACACTTAAAATACTTGCTATTATTTTTTTCAGATTTTCAAATTCCATTATATTTTCCTCCTCCATTTACAGTTCATTTAGAAAAGACTCCATAATTTTTTCATTAACCTCTTCTTCTGTAAATGTTACACACTGTAAAATTGTATTTTTTATTTCTATTGCTTTTGAACTACCATGCGTTTTCACAACCAAACCTTTTAATCCAAGTAAAGGTGCTCCGCCGTATTCATCTAAACTGAAAGATTTCAATGTTTTTTTAAGAGCTGGCTTTACTAAAAGTGCTCCAATTTTACTACGTAAACTCGCCATCATTCCTTCTTTTACTTTTGAAAGTAAAACAGCTCCAACACCTTCATATAATTTCAAAATTACGTTTCCTACAAATGCATCGCATACAATTATATCTGCATTTCCCTTTGGAATATCTCTAGCTTCTATACTGCCAATGAAATTAATATCTTTACACTCTTTTAACAACGGAAATGTCTCTTTTACTAAAGCGTTCCCTTTTTCTTCTTCTGCTCCAATATTTACAATGGCAACTGTAGGATTTTTTTTGCCAATTATATTCTCCATATATATTGTTCCCATTTTTGCAAACTGAACAAGATAATGTGGTTTTGCATCCATATTTGCTCCACAATCAACTAAAAGCGATACTCCTTTTTCAGTTGGAATAAGTGGTGCAAGTGGCGGTCTTTCCACTCCTTTTATTCTTCCAACTATTACTTGTCCTCCAACTAATATTGCACCTGAACTACCTGCTGATACAAATGCATCACATTTTTTTTCTTTTACTAGATTTAATGCTTTGACAATAGACGAATCCTTTTTTTGTCTAATGGCCATTACTGGTTGTTCACTCATTTCAATCACTTGTGTTGCTTCCACTAATTCAATTTTCGATTCATCATATTTATACTTCTTTAATTCCTCTTGCATACGGTCTAATTTTCCAACCAAAGAAATTTTCACTGTATCACATTCATTTAATGCATCTATTGCACCCTTAATAATTTCATTTGGTGCATGATCTCCACCCATTGCATCAAGTGCAATTTTTGTTATTTTCGCCATTTTTCGTTTCCTTTTCCAAAAATCATCTATACTTAAATATACTAAACTGCTATGTAAAAATCAAGATTTTTTTACGTTATATATTAGCACAAAAAAAAGACTTCTTGGCAAATACCTAAAAGTCTTTGTTTTCTTGATTAATCAACAGATATAATTTCTTTCTTATTGTAAGAACCACATTTTTTACAAACTCTATGTGGAATCATTAATGCGCTACATTTGCTACATTTAACTAATGTTGCTGCGCTCATTTTCCAGTTTGCTCTTCTTTTATCTCTTCTAGCTTTAGAAGATTTATTCTTTGGACAAATAGACATACTTACACCTCCTTACAAAAGCTCTATTCGCAGAAAGCTAAGCTTTCTTAAAATTCAAAACATGTATATGATTATTTCTCATAACCACACTTGAATAAGTATATACATATTCAAGTTATTTGTCAATCGTTATTTATAATTTTTATCAGAATAAATATTTATAAACTTTCTTCTAAAATGTCAACGATATATTTACTTGCAAATCCATCTCCATACGGATTAGAAGCTTTTGACATACGAGCATATTGTTCTTCATCTGTTAATAATAATTGTAAATTTCTAAAAATTCCTTCTTTCTTTGTTCCTATTAGCTTTAATGTGCCAGCTTCAACACCTTCTGGACGCTCTGTTGTATCTCGTAAAATCAAAACAGGTTTTCCAAGCGATGGTGCCTCTTCTTGTATCCCACCACTATCTGTAAGCACCAAATATGAAACCGCTAAAAAATTGTGAAAATCTACTACACTTAAAGGTTCTATAATTTTTATTCTTTCCACTCCCTTTAAAACAGTATCGGCAAGTTCCCTTATTATTGGATTTTTATGAATAGGATAAATAACCTTGACATCTGAAAATTCTTCTACAATATTTCGTATTGCACAGAATATATTAGCTAAAGGTTTCCCAAGATTTTCTCTTCTATGCGCTGTTAATAGAATCAATCTAGAATCTTTTGCCCAATCTAATAATTCATGTGTATATGTCTCTCTCACAGTTTCTTTTAAAGCATCTATAGCCGTATTCCCTGTTATATATATTTTTTTGCTGCTCTTACCTTCTTTCAGTAAATTATTAGCAGCATTTTTTGTTGGCGCGAAGTGAATATCTGCCAAACTCCCTACTGCTTGCCTATTAAATTCTTCTGGAAATGGTGATTTTATATTATACGTTCTAAGTCCAGCTTCTACATGTCCAATTTTAATACCCAAATAAAAACAAGCCAAGGAAGCAACAAATGTGGTGGTTGTATCACCATGTACTAATACAATATCTGGTTTTTCTATTTTTAGAATCATTTGTAAATCAGACAATATATTAATCGTTATATCAAAAAGTGTTTGTCCTGTTTTCATAATTTCCAAATCATAATTTACTGTTATGTCAAATACCTCTAACACTTGATATAACATATTCTTATGTTGGCCTGTGGTACAGATGCATACATCAAAAATTCTTCTTTTTTTTAACTCATTTACGATTGGACACATCTTAATTGCTTCTGGCCTTGTCCCTAAAACTAACATTATTTTTTTCATATTATTTCTCCACTGATATATTTATAAAATATGAATCCCCATTTGATGTGCAATCGAAATTTCTGATTCTTTACTTTCTATTCTATAATTTTTTATAAGTACTAGCTGTTCTACTGTAATTTGCTCTTTTTCTAAACACTTGATGAAACCATTTTTTTCATATTGTTTTTCTTGATTATAAATTTTTCTAATTCCTTCAAAAATTGTATCATCAAGAGCTAACACTGTCTGACTATCTAATTTATACTGTTCTTTTAAAAAAGCTTGTGTCTGAATTGGTGATGAAACTCCATATGCAATGACATATCCTTTTTTTGTTTTTAATAATGGTAAAATCATATATTTCAACAAAAATTCTTTTGTAAACTCTTTTTTCACACTCGAAAAATCATAAAAATCTAACGATTCCATTCTTATGATAGGTACATTTTTAACGGTTATCAAAGCATCTAGAAACTGTTCCTTAGTAATGACTTTTGATTTGACCATTGTTTCACCTAAAAACTCTTTCTCCTTCTTTTTATCTAAAAACTTCTTAAGTGTATTAATATCTGTATATTTTTTAACAACTAATACATCCCCAAACCTTCTATGGAATCTTAGTAAAATATCTTCTTCTAGAAATGAATGTTTTGTTTTAGACCATTCCATATTTTTTGTTTTTTCTACTTTTATTTGAGTTTCTTTTTCTTTATGTTTTTTCTTTTCTTTTGCAAGTTGTTTATAAGCCGAAATTGTTGCAACAAAATTTATAATATTTCCCCATATAATTCGCAAAGGTATTAGAGGCGGAAATAAGCACCCAAAAAAAACACTTCTCATTCCATAAATATTTTTCAATGATATACCACGAAAAACTTGCCGTTCTATCATCATTATTACAACAACTAGACACAAATACCAAGAAAAACTATATTTAGGATAAATAGGCGTTACAGGAATAAAAAGCGATAAGACAAAATAAATAAGCACTAAGTATCCTATTACTGATACTAAATTTGCAATTTTCGCTTTTTGATCACGATACAATGAATATTTTCCTGCAAAAGATATATTTTTACAAAACACATCTTTAAATTCAAGAGATTGCATTGTTATGCCTAATGTCCACCTTGTTTTTTGTTTTACTGCTGCTTTAAAGGTATTTGGAAATAAAGACCGTGTTGCAATGTATTCTATTTGTTTTCTACCTTGAAAATTTAATCTTTCTAACTTTTCAAGAACATAATGCAAATGCAATCCGTTTTCATATAAAGTAAGAGAAAGCTTATAATCTTCTGTTAAGCTATTTTCCGGCAAAACATGATATCCTAAAACATCAACGGTATCTCTTCTAATAGAAAATCCCGTCCCAGCTGAGGGAACAAAAGCACCAACCTCTTTGCGACTAACCATCGTAATAAAATGATTTTCTGCAAATTCATCTGCATATGTATTTGTTGTTATGTTTTTGAAAAAATTAAAAATTGTAGGTTTCTCTATAAGAGGAAAAACTGGAAATTGTATCGCCGGATATTGCTCTAGCAAATAATTCGTAAATTTTATTTCGTAAGGATGTACTAAATCTTCTGAATCATGGACTGTAATCGATAAAAATTTCCATTTTTTTTCTTTTTCAAATTCTTTTATTTTAGAAATAACATAATTTATATTTTGTGCTTTTGAAGTCGGTCCTTCTTGCTCATTGATCACACAATGTACATTAAAATATTTGCATTCTAATTGTTGTGCAATACAAACTGTATCTTTATCATTTGGATATACTCCTAAAAAAATATGGTACATAGACTTTGGATACTGTTGAGATAGGATTATATTTTCCACAACATCAAACAATACATCTTCTTCATTCCAAGCCGCAATTACTACAGCTATTAATTTAGGTAATATATGTTCTAAATCTCGAAAATTTAATATAGGCTTTTTTGCTTTATTTCTTTTCCATATTGTAACAACGTCCCAAATAACATCATCAATTCCTATCCCTATATATGCAATCACTAATATTAATCCCAGTAAATATAAAATTTTTTCTTGCATTTTAATTCTCCATATCATATTAATTGTAAGTAAAATAACGTTCTTCTTATTATTTACCTATTCTTTAAAATTTATTCTTTAAGGCACAAAAAAACAGAGTATATATTCCCATATACTCTGCTCATTGCATTAATTATTTTCTAAAATATCTTTCAATCCCATCCATCTTGGATCTGGAATGAAATCATCACAATTACATTCTATTTCATTCTTATTTTGACCACATATAAAACAAATTCCTTTACAAGAATCATTACATAAAATTTTACTAGGCCAACAAAGTTGTAACTCCTCAATTAAGATTTTATCAGTTAGAAGATCGAACCCTTCCATAAAATCTTGCCCCTCAACTTGTTCTTCATCATATTGTATTTTTTCTGGGGAGGATATCGTATGATCAAATGTAACTTCTATATCGATCATTTGTTCTTCCAAGCATCTACTACAAGGAATTTTTGTAGAGATACTACATTTTCCAAAAACCTGCACCGTTTGCTTTGCAACATTTGCAATCGTAAATACGAGTGGTTCTTTTTGATATATTTTATATTCTTCATCTAAAAAAATAAAACTACTCATTGGTACATTTTCTTTAAACTCTTTTTTCTTTCCATCATTTTGAAAGAATTCTGTTAAATTAATTTTCATATGTTTCTCCCGTAGGAGCATTCCTTCCTAAACAAGTTGTGCTTGTACTGCTGTTAATGCAACAACACCAACAATATCTTCCCAAGAACATCCTCTTGATAAATCATTTACAGGTTTTGCAATTCCTTGTAACATTGGTCCATACGCCTCTGCCTTAGCCAATCTTTGTACTAATTTATATCCAATATTTCCACAGTCAAGATTTGGGAAAATCAGAACATTTGCCTTCCCTGCAACTTCACTATCTGGAGCTTTTGATTTTGCTACCGTTTGAACTAAGGCAGCATCTGCTTGTAATTCCCCATCTATTGTTAATCCTGGATATTGTTCTTTTGCAATTCTTGTTGCTTCTACCACTTTATTAACAAGTGGATGATTTGCACTACCCATTGTAGAATGACTTAGCATAGCAATAATAGGTTTCGCACCTACTAAAGATTTAAAACTTTTTGCAGATGTATCTGCAATTGCTGCTAATTCTTCTGCTGTTGGATCTTGGTTCAATCCACAATCTGCAAATAAAAATGTCCCATTTTCTCCCATGGTACAATCTGGCACATCTAAAATGAAAAATCCTGATACTAATTTTACACCTGGTGCCGTTTTTAAAATTTGCAACGATGGTCTAAGTACAGCTGCCGTTGCATGACAAGCTCCTGCTACCATTCCATCTGCATCATTTGCCTTTACCATAACAACTCCAAATGTCAAATAATCATTTAGTAAGATTTCTCTTGCCTTTTCAGTTGTCATTCCTTTTGCTTTTCTTGTTTCATATAACAAAGATACATACTCTTCCATTTTTTCTGTAGTCTTTGGATCAACAATAGTTACACCTGTTAAATCAACTTCTAACCATCTTGCTCCATCTAATATTTTTTCTTCATTTCCAATCATAATAATCTTTGCAATACCTTCTTCAATTATGTGTGAAGCTGCAATCAATGTTCTCTTATCATTTGTTTCTGGCAATACAATTGTTTTAATATCTTGTCTTGCTTTATCTTTAATAATTTCTATATATCCCATATTTTCCCCTATTCATTTTGTATGTTTCTTCAATTATATCGAATCAATATTAGAATCACAAGGATTTTTATTTAAAAAATTGTACAAAATCACAAACAAAGCCTATATGTAACCACTTACATTTTCTATTTTTTATAGACAAAAAATAGTTCTATTACTTGTGTCAAACTTTAATTCATGGTATTTTTATAGTAACAAAATTAAAAATCAAATTTTAAGGAGCTGTCCCCATGAAGGTAGTTGGTTTAATTACAGAATATAATCCTTTTCATAATGGTCATAAGTATCACATTGAAGAATCAAAAAAAATAACAAATGCGGACTACTGTGTGATTGTTATGAGTGGAAACTTTACCCAACGTGGTACTCCTGCTATTATAGACAAATACACTCGTGCCCAAATGGCTCTAGAAAATGGAGCTGATTTAGTTCTTGAACTTCCTACTTTTTATGCTACTAGTAGTGCTGATTATTTTTCACTTGGCAGCATTTCTTTGTTAAATTCTTTGGGTGTAATTGATTCTTTATGTTTTGGAAGCGAAATAGGAGATATTAATATTATTCGAGAAATTTCTTCTTTTTTGTTAACCGAACCCAAGGAATATCAAATGTTACTGCAAGAAAATCTGGCCAAAGGAAATTCTTTTCCTCTTGCTCGATCAAAAACACTTGAATATTTTTTTAAAAATCTGCCTTCTTCCTTTTTACATTCTCCAAACAATATATTAGGAATTGAATATTGCAAATCTTTACTTCTTTGCAATAGCCAAATAACACCCTATACAATAAATCGTATTGCAAATAATTATCATGATAAAACTTTAAATACTTTAGGAGTTTTATCATCCGCAACTTCTATACGTTCAGAATTATCGAATGGGACGTTCGAAACATTAAAAGAACACGTTCCCTCTAATGTTTATACCTTACTATCTGAAAATTATAATAAAACATATCCTATTTATCCAAATGATTTTTCCTCCCTACTGCTTTATAAATTAGTAGAAGAAGAACCTTTTGGTTATACAAAATATTTTGATGTTTCGCAAAGTATTTCGGACAGAATATCCAATCATTTGAATTATTTTCAATCCTTTGATCAATTTTGTAATTTATTAAAAACAAAAGATATTACACATTCAAGAATCAGTCGTTGTCTTAGTCATATTCTTTTAAATATAACAACTAATCATGCTTCTACTTTTTTAAATGAGCCTTTTATCCATTATGCCAGAATTTTAGGATTGAATCCATCCGCAACATCCTTAATGCAAGCAATTAAGAAAAGCTCTTGTATTCCTCTAATTTCTAAAGTATCTAAAGCACATGCTCTTCTTACAGAGTGCGGAAAAGAAATGTTATCAAAAGATATCATTTCATCTAATATATACTCTAGTATACAATCTTTAAAATTTGAAACTACATTTACACATGAATTAAAAAAACAAATAAAAAAGCCCTAGTGCGGCTTTTTTATTGTGAAAACTTTGCTAATTTTTCTTCTGCATCTTCCAAATTTTTATATCCATAAAGTTTTGCAGTATGATTCATAATATCCTTTGTAAGATTTTTATTATTTGTTAAGTAGGAAACAATAAATCTGCCATATTGTTCTAATGTTTGATCAGAATATGTTGATAGCTCTCCTCTTAAATATGTTTCAAAAGATGTCTCTTCTTTCGAATCATCTTTTGTATAGATTACTCTGCAATTCTGTGCCATATTAGGATAATATTCAGCAAACTCCTCCATCCACTGTAGTTGTATTTTTACAATTTCTTCAATAATCAATATTTTTTCTTTTGAAAGAACTGGTAATTGATCTTTTAATTCTAAAAATTCTTCATGAGCAGTTGTCTCCATCATTCTAGCATATTTTTCCGTAATTAAATTCCATCCAACTTTTGTAGCTTTTTTCAAATCCTCTAAATACAAAAGAATCAACGAAGATGGCCAAGTTAAATACTGACTTTTGCGCATAATAGAAAAAGTACTTCTATCATCTTGACAACTAGCACGCCCACCTATATTTTTCACATGATCAAATTCACTAAATTCATAAGAAACAATTTCATCTACGTATGCTTCTTTTTTCAACTCTTGTATCATCTCTAAAGAATAATGTTCTAAATAATCATCTTCCTTTTCCATAATTAAGCCTAATACATCTAATTGATGTCTTATCTTCTTTGCTATAATAGCAATTTCTTCTACGATCTTTTCTTGTTCGAAAATAGAAGTCTTTTGAATGCTTATTAAATGGGAACATATATTATAATCCTCTAAGTTAGATGTTCCCTTATACAACCATTTATAGTAAGGATAATATTTTTTATTTAATAGATACAATAATTTAAGAGTAGTTTCTGTAAATTTCTGAATACACATCGATGATGTAATATAATCCCCTCTTTTCAACATACGCTCATAATTATATTGTCCATACTGTGAAAAATAAGATAATTGTGTTGCCATTTTCTTTTTCCACACCTTTTCTGGATAATAAGAACATAAGTGTTCTCTAATATGAGAAAATATTTGTTCCTCATCTACAAGTACACACCCATTTGTTGCAAGTGCTAAATTTTCATCTTGAATGCACTCCCACTCTTCTTCCTTGTAAGGAATTGTATTTGTTCCTAATAATTCTCTGTAAAAGTCTTCAATAATATGCACTCCATATCGTCCTTTGGCCATATACATTTCTTGCCTTTTAATTCCTCGAAATGTCATTGGAAGATTATTATATTCTAATTCTAGTTCCTCTCCAATTTTATGATAAGTTTCTTTTGTTACCCACATCATAAAACCTGGTCCAAAATCATGATCCATAGAATATTCATCAGAAAACCCAAAGCATTCCGATCCATATCCCACTCTACCAATTGCTATTTTATTAATAAACTCGGGAAACTTATTACAAATCATAGGCCTACCATATTCTTCATAAAAATCATAAAGCATTTCATAAGCCAACTTCTCTTTATTCTCTTCAAGAAGTTTTTCTACTATACGTAAATTCTCCATTGTTCTTTGATAATTTTCATTTTCTCCAATATGAAGTTTAATTTCATTCAATGATTTTTTATAATACATTTTTGCTTCTTCATACTTATTAAGGCGAAACATTAATTCCCCGATTACACTTAAAGCAGCACCATAATGAAAATCTCGTTCTCCATCCTGAACATAAATAGAAATTGATTGTTCAATATATTGTTTTGCTTCTTCTACTTCGTTAATTTGAAGCAATGATGCTGCCAAATTACTATACGTCGTAGCTAGCTTAATAGGATCATTATATTTTTTTATAATATTTTCTGCTTTTTTCAATTCACAAACTGCATTTTTGAAATCATTCATTTCTTGATATAGCAAACTCAAATTATTATGAAAACTCGCCCACAACACATCATCATCTGTTAATAACTGCTTATAAATTAAAGAAACTTTATCATAAAATTCATGCGACATATCCCATTTTCCAGCTGCTCTATATGCATTTGCAATATTTAAACATGTAGTTGCATAATGAATTGTATTTTCTAATCCCTTTGAATTCATATACGTAAGAATATCTTTACAATAAAATAATGCTTTTTCATATTGACTTGTATCTCTATAAAATCCAATTAATTCATTCACAATCGGAATTACAAATTCTATTTTCTCTTCTTTTATTCCATTTTCTAATTGTTCTTGAAGAAATGGTTCTATTTCTTCTATTTTTTTCTCTTCAAACAAAAAATCTAAGTGGTCAAATATTTCTTCTATTGTTTTATAAATGTTCTCTTTCATATATTCCTTTCCATATAATAAGAATCCATCCCAAAATTAGGATGGATTCTTATTTATTATGTCCATTGTACATTATTTCTTCCATTTTGTTTTGCTTTATACAAATTTTCATCCGCTGCTATGAACACTTCACTTTTTAATAATTTAAAACCGCTTTCTGTTGTAATTCCACCAATACTAACCGTCAAATATGGACAAACATCAGATTCCATATTTTCAATTTTCTCTTCATAAATTGCAATTCGTATTTCCTCCGCAATTTTTATCACTTCTTCTTTTGATATATCGGTAAACATAAATGCTAACTCTTCTCCACCTATACGAAAAGATCTACCACCATGTTTTTTAACGATACGGTATAAAATTTGTGCTACAGCAGTTAAAGTTCGATCTCCAATTAAGTGACCATATGTGTCATTTACACGTTTAAAGAAATCAATATCTAATAATCCTAAAGAAATCGAACCACCTAATTTTGTTGCTAATTTATAACCCTTTTTAAATGCATCTTCAAAGGCACGTTTATTGTTAATATTTGTTAAAGGATCAATATTTAATTGATACTCTAACTGCTTACGATATTTATATAAATCAATTTGATTTTTTACTCGTACACGAACAATATTTTCTAGCACAGGTTTTACAATATAATCTGCAGCTCCTAATAAAAATCCAGCTTCTTCTGTTTCACTATCCGCTAATCCAGTCAAAAATATAACAGGAATATTCGTTGTATATTCGTTACGCTTTAATTCAACGATTACTTCAAGTCCTCCCATATCTTTCATTTCAATATCTAATATGATTAAGTCTGGTTCAATATCTCTAGCAAGTCCAATACTTTTCACTCCACTTTCACACAAAAATACTTCATAATATGGACTTAAAATCTTCTCCATTACAGTTAAAATTAATTTCGAATCATCAACAACTAATATTTTAGCCAATTTTTCTCCTCCTTTATCCCATTATATTATTTTTTATTAATTTTTAAAACTGTGAATTGGAGCTGGTATTCTACCACCTCTGTTGATAAAATCAGCACATGAATAATTATTCACTGGCATAATTGGCGCATATCCTAATAATCCACCAAATTCTACTGTTTCACCAACACTTTTTCCTATTACTGGAATAATACGTACTGCTGTTGTTTTTTGATTGATCATACCAATTGCTAATTCATCTGCAATAATCCCAGAAATTGTAGTTGCTTTTGTATCCCCTGGAATTGCAATCATATCAAGTCCTACAGAACAAACACATGTCATTGCCTCTAATTTTTCAAGCGTTAATGCGCCTGCCACAACCGCATCTATCATACCTTGATCTTCACTTACAGGTATAAATGCACCACTTAATCCACCAACATAAGATGATGCCATTACACCACCTTTTTTTACATGGTCATTTAACAATGCAAGAGCCGCCGTTGTCCCAGGAGCGCCTGCATATTCTAATCCCATTTCACAAAGAATATCTGCTACACTATCTCCAATTGCTGGTGTTGGGGCCAATGATAAATCAATAATTCCAAATGGAATTCCCATTCTTTTTGATGCTTCTTGTGCAACCAATTGACCAACTCTTGTAATTTTAAAAGCAGTCTTTTTAATTGTTTCACACAATATTTCAAAACTTTCTCCTCGAACCTTTTCAAGAGCAGTCTTAACAACTCCCGGTCCACTTACGCCAACATTTATTACCATATCCGGTTCTGTAACACCATGAAATGCTCCTGCCATAAATGGATTATCATCTGGTGCATTGCAAAATACAACTAATTTTGCACAGCCTAATGAATCGATTTCTTTTGTCTCTTCCGCTGTTTTTATTACAATTTCACCCATTAATTTCACAGCATCCATATTGATACCAGTTCTTGTAGAACCTAAATTTATAGAACTACACACTCTTTCTGTTTTTGATAATGCAAGTGGAATAGATTCAATAAGTAATTTATCAGCTGGTGTCATTCCTTTTGAAACAAGTGCAGAATATCCTCCAATAAAATTAACACCTACTTCTTTTGCAACTTTATCAAGAGTAACTGCAATTGATGCAAAGTCTTCTGTTGTTTTACATGCAGCACCTCCAATTAAAGCAATTGGTGTAACTGAAATTCTCTTATTTACAATAGAAATTCCAAATTCTTTTCCTATTTCATCTCCAGTTTTCACTAATTCCCTTGCTGCATTTTTAATTTTATTGTATATTTTTTCATTTATAACATCAATATTTGAATCAATACAATCTAACAAGCTAATTCCCAATGTAATTGTTCTAACATCAAGATTTTCTTTTTCAATCATTTTATTTGTTTCTGCTACTTCAAATATATTTAACATGAATTTCCTCTTTCTTTTTTCTATATCTCACTATATACGGTGCATATTTTGAAAAATATCTTCTCTTTGGCATTTAATAATTACACCTATTTCTTCTCCAAGTGTAGCTAATTCATCTGCAACATCGCCAAACGGTTTCTTTATATCATTCATATCTGTAATCATCATCATATTAAAATAATCTTGTACAATTGTTTGTGATATATCTAAAATATTAATTTCCTCATTCGCTAAATATGTGCAAACTTTCGCAATTATTCCTACTGTATCTTTCCCTACTACTGTAATGATTGTTTTTTTCATTACGTATTCTCCTCTCGCTTCTATAATATATTTTTTTATTCTACAACTTTTTTTATGAAATTTCAAATACAATTATGCAATATGTATCATATTAGAGACACAATTTTTATTTGCAACGTAAATCGGAAATGATATTTGATTATTCTCTTGTGCCATCATAAGCTCAACTCGAACTGTTTCATATGCCAATTCTGGGATGTTATTTTCTTTGCTTAAATGTCCCAACATAACACCTTGTAAATTTCTATGAACTAATTTTGTCAACAATTTTGCTGATAATTCATTGCTTAAATGACCTTTATCTCCTAAAATTCTTTGTTTTAAATAATAAGGATATGCGCCTACTTGTAACATATTTACATCATGATTTGCTTCTAAATAAAGCATATCCATCCCTTCTAAGCAAGAAATTGTATAATCATTATATGTTCCAAGATCTGTAGCTATCG
>JBOFWM010000087.1:0-54654 GCA_051653625.1 Lachnospiraceae bacterium | reverse complement strand
CATCGGTTACATGACGAACCATATAACGAATGCTCTTGCCTTCTTTTACTCTTTTACGAATATTAGTAGAAGAAATATCAACACTTCTGCAACTTAATTTTACAATGGTTCCTTTATATTTTTCTTTTAATTCTTCAATTTTTTGATCAAGTTTCTCGTGATCGTATTCGCCACGAACTGCAACAGCAATTGTAACTTCAGGAAAAATCTTTTCTGGATGCATCCAATTTTCCATTAAAAATAGGCTGTCAGCACCTATTATAAAATAATAATCGGTATTAGGATTATTTTCTTTTAATGTTTCTATTGTCTGATAGGAATAGGAATTTCCATCACGATCTACTTCGATTGTAGATAAAGCAAAATGTGGATTGTCTTCGATTGCATCTCCAGTCATAGTAATGCGTGTTTTAGTATCTAAAACATCAACATAATTTTTCATATATGGATTACCACTAGGTACAAATAAAATTTCATCAAGTTCTAATTCTTCATATGCATTTTCACCTAAAATCAAATGCCCTAAGTGAATAGGGTTAAATGTACCACCCATAATTCCAACACGTTTTCTCTTACTCATAGCAATAACCATCCTTATTTTTTTATTTTGGTAAAACAATTTTTGGATTATCTTTATTTTCTTTATATAAAACGATTTTTTTTCCAATCACATGTACTACTTGTGATCTTGTACGTTCAGAAAGTGCCTCTGCCATAGCACGAGGATCATCAAAACAATTTTTTAGGACTGTAATTTTTATGAGTTCGCGATTATTAAATGCTTCACTTACAGCTTCCGTAATTTCAGGAGTAAGACTACCTTTTCCAATTTGAAAAAGTGGTGTAATTCCATTTGCTAAACTTTTTAAATATGCACGTTGCTTACTATTCATTTTCTTTCCTTTCTATCTTTTTATTATTTATAATAATCAAAAGACAATCCATACATTCGAACTGTACTTCCTTCTTCGATTCCTAGTTCCTCTAATTGTTCTAAAATACCACATTCTTTTAAGAAACGTTGAAAAAATACAAATCCTTTTTCAGATTCCAAATTCGTATAACCTAACATTCTTTCAATTCTTGGTCCTTCGACAACATATTCATCAGCATCTTCATCATAAATAACAGTAAATGGTTCATTGGAATATCCGTCAAATTCAGGAAAGAACTCTTGTTCAAACACTGTAACTGTATCATCCACTGTCGATAAAAGCTCTTTTACATAATAGAGTAATTCTTTTACACCTTGTCCTGTTACCGCAGAAATTGGAAAAACTTTAATCCCTTTTGGTTCGAATTCAGCTTTTAATAATGCAATCGGATCTTCTTCTCCATAGATACAATCTATTTTATTTGCTGCAATGACTTGTGGTCTTTTACTTATTTCTTCGTTATAAGCATCAAGTTCCTTATTGATAGTATAAATATCTTCGATTGGATTACGTCCCTCTACAGAAGCTGCATCTACAATATGAATCATAACTTTTGTACGCTCAATATGGCGCAAAAATTCATGTCCAAGCCCAATACCTTCTGATGCTCCTTCTATTAATCCAGGAATATCTGCAATAACAAATCCTTTTCCTTCATCTAAATCTACTACACCTAAATGTGGATTTAATGTAGTGAAATGATAATTAGCAATTTTAGGTCTAGCATTAGAAACTCTAGATAAAAACGTTGATTTTCCAACATTTGGAAATCCTACAAGTCCTACATCTGCAATTACTTTTAATTCTAATAATACATTTAATTCTTTTGCAGGTTGACCAGGTTTTGCATATTTTGGAGCTTGCATTGTTGGAGTAGCAAAATGTTGATTCCCTCTACCACCACGACCACCAGTTAACAAAACAATACGTGTATTATCACCCGACATATCTGTAATTACTTTTTCTGTCTCTAAATCTTTAATGACAGTACCTTCCGGTACTTTTATAATAATGTCTTGTCCATTTTTACCATGACAATTCTTTTTTCCACCTTGTTCACCATGCTCTGCACAGTACTTTCTCACTTGTCTAAAATCAGTTAATGTATTTAATCCTTTGTCAACTTCAATGATAACACTCCCACCATCTCCGCCATCTCCACCATCTGGACCACCATTTGGTACATATTTTTCGCGACGAAAAGAAACATGTCCATCGCCACCTTTTCCACTTCTTATATAAATTTTTGCTCTATCTGCAAACATTATAACACCTTTTTTATCTTTCTTATATACTAAAAAATGGACTTCAAACACAATTTGGATGGTTTGAAGCCCAACAAATACGTACTATTGTTCTACAGGATATACGGAAGCTTGTTTTTTATCTCTTCCTTTTCTTTCGAATTTAAGTACACCGTCAACTAAAGCGAATAATGTATCATCTCCGCCACGTCCTACGTTTACACCTGGATGAATTTTTGTTCCACGTTGTCTGTATAAAATATTCCCTGCTTTCACAAATTGTCCATCAGCTCTTTTTGCACCTAATCTTTTTGATTCAGAATCTCTACCATTTTTAGTAGAACCTACACCCTTTTTATGGGCAAAAAATTGAAGGTTCATATTTAACATGAGTCTACACCTCCTTAAATTTTAATTTAATATACTTCTTTTGATACTGTTTGTTAATTTCAGTTAATCCAAGAACTAATGAATCCATTAAAGCGATACTAGTATCCTTTAATGTTCCATTAAATTCGCATGAAATGTATCCTGATTTTTCATCTGTTTCAATTTTAATATCCTCTTTTGTAATTAACTCTAAAGAATTAATGGTATTAATTACCAAAACAGAAATAGCCGCACAGACAATGTCTTCTCCTGCTACTGAAAAACCAGCATGTCCTTTACAGACAAATTTTTGATATTCATTATTTCTTGTTTTATAAAATGAAATTGTCGTCATGATACAACCTATTAAGCGTTAATTTTTTCAATTTTAACTTCTGTGTATGCTTGTCTATGACCATTTTTTTTGTGATATCCAGATTTTCTCTTATATTTGTAAACGATAACTTTACGAGCTTTTGCTTGATCCATAACAGTTGCTGTAACTGTTGCAGATGCCACATCACTACCTACTTTAAGTTCGCTATCTTTTACTGCGATAACCTGATCAAATGTTACAGTGTTTCCAGCTTCAACATCAAGCTTTTCGATTCTAACGATATCACCTTCAGAAACTTTGTACTGTTTTCCACCTGTTGCGATAATTGCGTACATAATGCACCTCCTACTATTTACTCGCTAGCTATGGTGGTAATTTCTTACGCTTATAACCTCGCTATGCGGCATACTCATAGATATTAACACAAGTTACCAATACCTGTCAAGTATTTTTACTTTTTCATTTCTTCGGATAAAGATTTTTTGATTTTTTCTCTTGTAATTTCTACAAGACCTAAAGGTGTCATATCTACAACAAATGTTTTAATTTCCTCATTTTTTGTCAATGTTGTTAAATATGATAACAATTCCTTATCTTGTTCTTTCTTATTATGATTAATAAAATCAATTATTATAATTCCGGATAAATTACGTAAACGAATATGCCTAACAATATCAATTGCTGCTTCTTTATTAAACAATAATATTTGTTCATCTGACCATTTTTTCTTTGTAAATTTACCACTATTCACATCAATGACATGCAGTGCTTCCGTCGATTCCACTATAAAGTAACCACCATTTTTTAACCATACCTTTTTATCTAGACATTCCAAAATTTTTGTATTTATAGAATATAAATTTGAAAGAGAGATTTTCTCATCATCATACAATCTAATTTCTTTTTCTAAGAATTGATTTGTTGCATGCAATTCTTCAAAAATATCTTTTTGATCTGTTAGAATTGAATCATATTTTTTTGTTGAAAGATCTCGAATAGTAGTAAGATACAATTGCTCTGGTTGATAAAGACAAGAAAAAAAAGTTCTGTTTTTCCAAGTTTGTTGGATCAAATCAAGTTCTTTAATGGATTGAATTACTTCTTCCTTTAGTAGTTCTAAAGTTGCTTCATACACAGCATTTGTACGTAAAATAAATCCGTAGGAAGATTGTTCCATCTTTTCTACCAATCCATAATTATTTAAATTTGTTAAAAATTGAGTTTTATCTATTTTTGAAATTTTTTTACTAATTCCAATACCAGGTTCTTTTAACGTTATAACACTATATTTTTTTGAAAGATTAATATCACAAGTAAGAGTCGGAAGTTTTGTTTTTATGGCTTCCTTTTTTAATTGAACAAGCAGCTGTGCCCCAACAACGATAGCATCATCACTAATTATATCTTTTAAAGACAAGTATCCCAACTTTCCTTTATCATATTCGACAAAAGCTGCTTGTAACACTTGATCTATTTTTTGAATACGGCCAACATAAATTCTTCCTAAATAAGAAGGCTCTTTGTTGCTAACAAAGAGCCATTCCAATGACTGATTTTGAAAGATCATAGCTGCAATTTTTTCTTCATATCTAGTTATAACTAATGTTTTATTTCTCAAAAATCCACTCCTATTTCAGATAAAGGAACATATGTAAGTTGTCCTTCTTTTTCTATTTTTGCAAAAGTTTCTTCGCGAATAATTTGATAATTATTTGAATGAAAAGGAATATTAGCATATAAAAATATAGCTTCTAATACCATGATTGGTTTAATGTTTCCTGCACTACTTGCATCCACAAACATAGTAATGGCATTGTCTTTTGCTACAAGGGAATAAATTCCTTGTTTTAAATCCATAATTTTACTGCCCTTTTTTGTTTTTTTCTCCATCAAGATCTCTTCTTGTGCATAAAAATTTGCTACTTGTTCTTCATATTGTTCAAAAAAAGTAGAATTATCCTTTGGAAGAATCGTATAACTAGCTGCTGCAACGCTTGCCATAGCATTGATGGTTGTATCTTCCAATTTTGTTGCACTTAAAACCTCTATTCCATTTGCCATTGCATTATTTAACGTTTTTACAAAGTCAACACTTCCCTTATGAGAATGAAGTTCGATATCAAAATATTCTCCGTTGCTTTCCATACCAACACCAAGAGGTGCCGCAAAACTCATGATTTGATGTGGGCTAAATCCCGAAGAATACGCAATATCTATTTCCGCTCTTCGAATAGCCTTTTGAAAATATCTCATCATATCTAAATGTCCAATAAATTTTACTGGTCCATATTTTTTATATTTTACTCTAATTTTCAATGGATTATTTATCCTTTCTTTATTTTCTTTTTTCCATACAGATACCTGTGTCGTACTTTGAAGCACCACAAGCATTACATTGCAGTTTACAATTCAAAGTAACTTCTTCGCCAATGGCTTTTTTGTATTCTCGAATTAAAAACTCTTTATTTACGCCACAATGTATAAAATCCCATGGAAATATTTCATCTAACTCACGTTTTCTTGTTGTATAGAAAGAAACAGATAGATTTTCTTCCTTCATAGACTCCATCCATTTATCATATTTAAAATGTTCACTCCATGCATCGTAAATACAACCTTTATGATATACTGCTTCAATAACTTTTGATAACTTTCTATCACCTCTTGCAAGTATACCTTCAATTACACTAAGATCTGATTCATGCCAATTATATTTTATTCTTTTTTGATTTAATTGTTCTTTTAGTGCACGCTTAACCACATGAACTTTTTCAATATATTCCTCCTTTGTATCCATTCTTGACCATTGGAATGGAGTAAATGGTTTTGGAATAAAGAAAGAAGAACTTGCAACAATTTGCACTGGTGAAGATTTTCTTTCTTCCTTAGAAAGTACCTCAAAATATCTTGCTGCTATTTTATTACATAATTCGGCAATACCTGCTGCATCTTCCTCTGTTTCTGTTGGAAGACCAAGCATAAAATACAGTTTTACTCTTGTCCATCCACCAAGAAATGCATCTTCACTTCCTTTTAAAATCATTTCTTCTGTCAAACCTTTATTAATTACATTACGTAGTCTTTGACTTCCAGCTTCAGGCGCAAAGGTTAGAGAGCTTTTCTTAACATCTTGTACTTGACTCATAATATTTAATGCGAATTCATCAATGCGAAGAGATGGCAAAGAAATATTAATTGATTTTTTCTTACATTCATCAATTAAAAAGTAAATTAATTCTTCAAGTTTACTATAATCACTTGAACTAAGAGAACTAAGAGAAATTTCTTCGTGACCGGTATTTTTTAACATAGTTATAGCGTATTGTTTTAATACTTCTACATCACGTTCTCTTACTGGTCTATATAGTTGTCCTGCTTGACAAAAACGACATCCTCTAATACAACCTCTTTGAATTTCTAATACAACACGATCTTGTGTAACTTTAATGAACGGTACAACTGGTTTCATTGGATAATATGTATTAGAAACATCCGTTACCATTTCTTTTTCAATAATAGTTGGTAATTCATCATATATTGGTAAAAAGGTATCAATGGTTCCATCTTCTTTATAACTAACTTCATATAAAGAAGGTGCATATATTCCAGGAATACATCCTGCTTTTCGCAAAAATTCTTCTCTTGTTGCTCCACTTTTTTTCATATCTTTGTATAAATCAAGTAAATTACGATATTGCGTTTCTGCTTCACCAATATAAAATAGATCAAAAAAATCAGCAATTGGCTCTGGATTATATGTACAAGGTCCACCTCCAATTACGATAGGATGATCGTCCGTACGATCTTTACTATATAATGGAATATTTGATAAATCTAAGATTTGTAAAATATTGGTATAACACATTTCATATTGTATCGTAATTCCTAAAAAATCAAACTCACAAATTTGATCTTGAGATTCTAATGCAAAGAGCGGAATCTGTTTCTTACGCATAATCTCATCTAAATCTACCCATGGTGAATACACTCTCTCACACCAAGTATCTTCAAAACTATTTAACATATCATATATAATTTGAATTCCTAAATGGGACATTCCGATTTCATATACATCTGGAAAACACATCGCAAAACGAATGTCAATCTCTTCTTTCTTCTTGACAACGGAATTTACTTCATTTCCAATATACCTTGCTGGTTTTTCAATATTCATTAGTATTTCATCACTTAGTGCTAATTTTTGTTTTATCATGATATAGGATATCCTTTTTTTCTTGTTTTTAGTCAATAGTTAGAGTATAAGGGAATTCTTCTATAAAATCAATGAATTTTGTATCAAATGGACGATCAATTAGCTCTACAATCCAATTACTTGTAATAATTCCAATAGAAATATCATTCAATTCTATATAAAAAAATGATAGAAAAATAAATACAGCAATAAAAAAACGGAAACGAAGTGTTGAAAAAGTATGTATTTTATCTTCACTTGATTCCGCATTTGTATTTTCAGTTTTTTTCATATGTTCTAAATAAGAGTAA
Source organism: Lachnospiraceae bacterium (assembly GCA_051653625.1). GTDB lineage: Bacteria > Bacillota > Clostridia > Lachnospirales > Lachnospiraceae > SFDP01. The sequence goes on along the minus strand of JBOFWM010000087.1, from coordinate 47,266 downwards.
GAGTCATTTTGTTTTTCGTGAATTGGTCCATATAAAATATGTTCTCGCATTCGCATTGTAGTATGATTATTTTTCTCTTCATTTCTAATATAGCGAATCAAATCTAATTTTTTTTCAATATCCATAATCCTGTCCTTAAGACTTTTTATTACTATATGATTCAATAATTAAAAATATCCATTATTAAATCATATCTCTTCACATTTCCTATAATCACTACGTTACAGTATTCATAATTTTTCGCTAGTATAGGACTTATAATTGATCTTTTGATATTGGTTCTTGCTAAATTTGTATTCTAAAAGTAAAATAATTCCTCAAATTTCTTATCTAAGGCGATACACAAAATCAGAGCTAATTTAGCAGTAGGATTGAATTGTCCAGTTTCTATTGAACTTATTGTGTTTCGAGAAACACCAACTAAATCTGAAAGTTCTTGCTGAGACAAATTCTTTTCAGCTCTTGCAATTTTTAATTTATTTTTTAAAATTAATTCATCTTTCTCCATTTTTATATACCTACAATTATTGCATAAATATCTAAAATACATAAAACAATTGCAGCTATGGCGATAAATAAATAATAGTTCTTTTTAGTATAAAAGTATTGTGTAAGCATCTTCCCAAAGAAACCAACAAAAAATGCAAGCATAAATACACGATAATTTGCAAATGAATTTCCAGTAATCCACTCTTGGATATTTGATGCAATTCCCAATAATAAATATACAATCATGATAGCCCAATAAGCATTTTCATTTGCTTGTTGACTAATGCTTTTTTCACGTTCATCTCCCTTTTCATTTTCATTTCTACTTTTTTCTAAGATTCTCTCTTTTTCCATAATAACATCTCCTTACAAGTTATATTGTATTTTTGCAAAGTTTTATTTGCACAATCATAATATCATAGCCAAGTTTACTTGTCAACCTAGTATAATTATATATACTCTTTAAAATATTCTATTATAATTCAATATTTAGAAAAATGACAATTAAATATAATAATACTAGGAAGAATAATATTCCAGTATAAACTATAAACGAATAGATAGTAAATCTTATAAAAAAGGAAATATTAGATTTCAAGAAGATTTAATAAAGATAATTTCATTTAAAGTTTTTGTTTTAAACAAAAAAGAACAGAAAAATTTAATTGATAAAATTCTCTGTTCTTTTTTACAATTCTTTTATATACAAAATAAATAGTTGATTTTTTAAAAATTGAAAGTTCATTGGCCATATTTTTCAACTGATGAGATACTTGACTTGAAAAAAGTTCATTTTTTAATTATTAATTTCTATTGGTATTTTTCTCTTCTAAATCAGTACCTTTGCAGAATGGTTTTGAAGATTTCATTTTTTTCATTAAAAAGTAGTAAACTAATGCAGTTGGTATTGTAGCTGTAAAAAATGAAATACTTACATTGAACAATCCGATTATAGCACCAACTGCAATTGCAATAATTGCTGCCCAATTAATTCCAGCAAAAGGACCTTTGTCATCATATAAATCATCAAGATTCATCTTTTGTTTACGTACAAAATAATAATCTGTTGTTAATACTGCAAAAATTGGACCAAAGAAAGCAGTATAAATTAAAACAAAAGTATCTAATCCAGCAGCAGATGTTTCTTTTGTTAATTCCCAAGGAAAAGTACAAACTGCTAAAATGCTCACTAGAATTGCAGCAGTTTTATGCTTTAATTTAAATGCATCAATTAATGCATAAGTAGGTGGAATAACATTTGATAATAAGTTTGTTGTCATTTGAGCAAATAAAATAAATAATAATGTAATTACAACTAAAAATTTATTGTCAATTGCTTGTGAAAATGCAGTAATTGGGTTTGCAATTCCAGTTGCTGAAGATAACATTAAACCAATAATTCCCATAAATACTGTAGCTGGAACCATTGCCAAGAAATAAATTACTCCTCTCTTAGGTATGCTATATCCTGTTTTTAACTCTCTTACATAATCACCACAATTCAACATAACAGTAATATTAACTCCAAAGAAAGAAATAATTGCACTCACAAATGGCATCCCCCAACTTCCTTCTTGATCAATTAATGCCTTAATTTCAGTGCTATAGGTTGTCGTACAAACGTAGAACATATAAATTAATGCTCCAATGATAAAACATGCTCCAATGTTTTCAAGCCATTTAATTCCTTGAAATCCAAGTAAAGATAACGATAATTGAATTAATTGAAATACAATAAAAAATAGTACAATATTATCATAACCAAACATTGTTTTAGCAATAGTATTCATTGCAGTTCCTGCTAACCAACTTTGTACACCGTACCATACAATGGCCGGAGCTGCTCTTAGCATAGATGGAACAATATTACCCTTTGCTCCAAATGCACTTTTAAGCTGTATAACATAAGGAATTCCTGTTTTATAACATAATCTATCATTTACAACTAATCCTATAATTAATATTAAAGAACCAATTAGCATGGCTAAAAAAGCTTGATATAAATTAAGACCGGTTTCAACAACGCTAGAGCCTAATGTAAATGTTCCTATAGATACACATCCACCTAGCCATGCAAAAAGATAGGAACTAATTCCTAAAATACGTTTGTTTGCTGGTATTGGATCTAATGTGCTATGATGATGTACTACTGTGGTATTGTTTTCACTCATTTTTATTTCTCCTTTTTAGCAATTATTTTATTGGTGTTTGAAAAGTACCATATCCTTTAGCATCTTCAAGATATGTACCATCTTTTGCAACCGTTTTACCTCTTACTATTGTTTGTATTGCACATCCTTTTCCTTTCATCCCTTCTAATATGGAAACATGACCTTTTGTATACAAACTTTCTTTTGTTACTATCCATTCTTTTTCCGGATCAATAATAACAATATCTCCGTCAAATCCTATTTCAAAATCTCCTTTTTTGCCATATAATCCAAATAATTTAGCAGGATTATAACCCATTACTTTTGCAACTAAACTTGGGCTTAGTCCTTTTTTATTAACAATTAAATCATACATAAAAGGTACAAAATATTGAATTACATTTAATCCACCCCAAGCTTCCCAAATTGTTTTTTGTGTATTATCTTTTTCTTCATCAGCTGCTGGTGAATGGTCACTTCCAATACAAGAAAGTGTACCATCTAACACATAATTCCATAATTTTGCAACCGCCTCTTTTTCTCTCATTGGGGGAGTACATTTTGCTGGTGCACCTTTTTCAAATACAATTTCTTCTGAAAATGCCAAATAATGTGGACAGGTTTCTGCAGTTACTGGTATCCCTTCTGCAATAGCTTCTTTTACAACTTGGGCAACCATTGGATGACTTACATGACAAATATGTACTCTTCCACCAGTTGCTCTTGCCATATCAATTATATTTTTTGTTGCAACATATTCTACCCATATATCATGTACATCTAAAAAGTCTCGAATACTATCACCGCTTCCTTGTTGTTTAAACTTTTTACTTCTTTCTAGTACTTGTCCATATTCTTCACAGTGAAACCCACATACACTTTTGTACGGCTTTAAAATTTCTAGTGCTTCTCTCACATTTCCCAAATTTGCAGTTGGAAATAAGTCTCCATTTGGACAAGTGAAACCTTTAAATGCAGCAACTCCACATTTTTCCAAATCAACTAAATCGTTCATGTTATTATTAACAATTCCACCCCATAATGCATAGTCGATCACTGCTTTTTTGTCAATCAGACTGAATTTCAAATCAAACGCCTCTTTATTTAAAAGTGCGGGTTCATTATTTAACGGCATATCAATTAATGTTGTTGTTCCACCTACGGCAGCAGCTCTTGAACCTGTAAAAAAATCTTCACGATATTCAAATCCTGGTTCATTGAGATGCGCATGACAATCAATAATACCAGGAAAAACCAATTTTCCACTTGCATCAATAATCTCTTTTGCACTTACCTCTTCATCAGGAGCAAGAATCGCTGCATATGTTCCATTTTTAATTGCTACTTGTGCTTCATAAATGCGATCTTTTGTTACTAATTTTCCATTTTTCACTAATAAATCATACATTATGTTTCCTCCTATATTATTAAATTAACTAAAAAAACTCCCAAAGATAAAACGTTTTTCAAGACGTTCCCTTCTTTGGGAGATTAGTTCATATTTTCTAGCTACTTATAGTATACTTCGTTCTATAACGCAATACAATGTGCATATTCTATTTTTTTGCCACTAAAAGATGTGCTTATTGCACATTTTGTTTTATAGATTTTTTAGTAATTTCTCAAAATATTCAGGTAATGGTGCAATGGTTTCAATATATTCATTAGTTCTAGGATGTACAAAACCTAAGGTGTATGCATGAAGTGTTTGTCCTTGCAGATGTTTAAATCCATGACTTCTATTAGAATATACTTCATCACCTAAAATTGGATGATGAATGGAAGCTAAATGCACACGAATTTGATGTGTTCTTCCAGTTTCTAATTGACATTCAATATAAGTATATTTTTCAAAACGCTTTAATACTTTTATATGTGTGATAGCTTCTTTACCATTTTTTTGAACTACTGCCATTTTCTTTCGATCTTTTGAATCACGTCCTATAGGTTTATTGATGGTATAAGTATCATCTTCTAATACTCCATGACATATAGCACGGTATTTTCGTACAATAGAATGTTCTTTTAATTGTTTTGCTATCGACTCGTGCGAAGCATCATTTTTACAAATAATAATTGAACCAGTTGTATCTTTATCTATACGATGCACAATACCTGGTCTTGCAATTCCATTAATTCCAGAAAGGCTTGATTTACAATGAAATAAAATACCATTTACTAAAGTATCTTCACTATGCCCTGGTGCAGGATGAACAACCATATTTTTTGGTTTATTAACAACAATAACATCCTCATCCTCATATAAAATATCAAGGGGAATATTTTTTGCAATAATTTCTAATTCTTCAAGTTTTGGAATAGAAAATAACACAATATCTTGCTTTTTTAATTTATAATTAGACTTTACAATTTTTTCATTTACAAAAACATGTTCTTCCGTTATTACTTTTTGAATATAACTTCTTGAATATTCTGCAAAATGATCACTAAGAAATTTATCAATTCTTGTTCCATCATTTTCTTCTTCCACAATAAAATTAATTATATTTTCAATCATCATTTATCTATTTTCCGTGTTTTCTGTTGACGTATATTTAAAAAATCAAAATCTTCTTCTTTATAAAAAAATAATAAGAAAATCCCTAAAAATACACAAGATACTGTTACATAAATATCTGCTACATTAAAAATTGGAAAATCAATTAAGATAAAATAGAAAAAGTCTACTACATAATCTAATCTAATTCTATCAACTAAGTTACCTACTGCTCCCGAAAAAACAAACACAAGAATTAATTCTAATTTATAATATTTCTTTTCCATTGGCATTTTATATAAAATAAAACAAATAGCAGACAATACAAGGAAAGAAACAACAACAAAAAATATTTTTTGATTTTGAAGTATGCCAAATGCAGCTCCTCTATTTTCTAAATAATGAAGAACAAAGACATTCTCTATAATAGGGATATTTGGCTTATCTTTTAAATATAAAATTGCAAAGTATTTCGTAATTTGATCAATAAAAACAAAACATAATATACATAAAAAATTAAATAGTAAATGTATCATTTTTTTCTTATTCTGAGTCATAAGTATATAAGATCTCCCTAATTCCTGCTAATATTTCTTCACGAGTTACAGATGTATCAACAATAGCTTTTCCAATTTTTTTGAGAAGAATAAATTTAATTTTCCCTTCTACCATTTTTTTATCTGATAATGTAAGTTCAAAGATCACTTCTGGATCAATATCTGTGATAGAGATCGGTAAAGAAAATGGAACAAACATATCACGAATTTCGTAATATTCATCCATTGTTAACAACTCTTTTTTCCAAGATATATAAGCTGCAACAATACATCCAAGCGCAACACACTCACCATGCAATAATGTAAAATTTGAATTCTTTTCAATTGCATGACCGATAGTGTGTCCCAAATTAAGTAGAGCCCTTTCTCCTTGCTCATATGGATCCTTTTCTACTACCTCTTTTTTTATCTTACAACTTCTAACAATCATTTCTTCTAATGTTAAAGGTATGCGATCCTGAATTTCATACATATTTGAAATGAGCCACTCATAATAAGATGCATCTTTTATTAATCCATGTTTCATAACTTCGGCAAAACCATTATAATATTGTTTATCATCTAAGGTTTGTAAGGTGCTTATGTTTATATAAACAAGACTCGGCATCTTAAATGCACCTACCATATTTTTGTATTGATTAAAATCAACACCAGTTTTACCACCTATACTACTATCAACTTGTGCTAATAACGAAGTTGGAATTTGAATAAAGGAAACTCCTCGTAAATAAGTAGCAGCTACAAAACCTGTCATATCACCGATAACACCACCACCTAATGCAATTAAAATATCACTACGGTCAAACTTTTCCTGAATTAAAAGTTCATAAATAGACTCTATTGTAGTGAGATTCTTATATTCTTCTCCAGCTTTTGAAAGAAATGTAATAACTTTATCACAAACTCTTTCTGCAATTGAAACAATTTCATCTTTATAATAAGACGCAACTGTTTCATCAGAAATAATACATATTTTTTTATTTTTTAAATTCATATTATTTAATTCAAGTTCTAAAGCTTCAAAACTATGCTCTATAACAATATCATAAGCATTTTTCTTTTCAAGTGACACTTTAATTCTTTCTGACATGATAAGCAAACATCCTTTTCTTCCTAATTTTTATCTGTAAAACATAACAAAACTTCCTACAAATGCAGGAAGTTTTTTATTCTAATTAAATTGAGGGTACATCCAATGAATTATTAATCATTTCTTGGAAATCTCCTGAAATATCAACACTTGCTGGTGTAATAATAAAAATGTATTGTGATATTTTTTGTAAGTTGCCATGTATTGCAAAACAAGAACCCGAACTGAAATCAATAATTCGTTGCGCAATGTCAACATCCAATCCTTCTAAATTAAGTACAACAGTTCTATTGGCAAGCAATGTATCTGTTATTTCTCTTGCGTCCTCTACTGAATCAGGTTTAATTACACACACATTCATTCCTGGTTCTGATAACCGTCTTGGCTGTTGGCGAATAGGTGAAACCTTAGACAATAATGTTTTATGTTTATCATCCACGACATCTTCTTGTCTTGCATTAGACTTAAAATTTGCGTGTTCTGTATCATCCTCATCATCATAATAATCATCGTTATAATAATCATCATGTTCTTCATCATTTAGTTTCATAATGCTTAAAAACTTATCCATTGCACTCATATAGTTCTCCTTTTAACTTAACCTATCACATTCTATAGTCTCTTTCACCAAAAATACCAGTTCCAACTCGAATGTATGTAGCACCTTCTTCAATAGCAACTGAATAATCTCCAGTCATACCCATTGACAATGCATTCATATCTACATTATCAATGTTTTTTCGTTGTATGTCAACTAGTAATTCTTTTAACTGTGAAAAAATTTGACGATTTTCTTCAGCATTCGTTACATAAGGTGCAATAGTCATTAATCCTTTAACTACTACATTAGATAATCTTGATATTTCTTCAACTAATGTAGTCGCATCTTCTATATCAACACCAAATTTACTATCTTCTTTTGCAACGTTTACTTCAATTAAGATAGGCATTACTATCGATTTTTTTTCAGCTTCTTTATTGATTTCTTCAGCTAATCTTAATGAGTCTACACTATGAATTAATGCAACTTTTCCAACAATATATTTTACTTTATTGCGTTGTAAATGACCTATAAAATGCCAGTTGATATCTTTAGGTAATTTTTCGTATTTTTCTAAAAACTCTTGAACTTTATTCTCTCCAAAATCTCGAATACCAAGATTATAAATGGATTCAAGCGAAGAAATGGGTTGTGTTTTTGTTACAGCAATCAAAGTGACATCTTCGGAACTAATTCTATGTTCTTTTGCCTTTTTAATTATTTGATTAATTTCTAATAAAGCTTTTTTCAATAATATGTTTCTCCAATCTTAATTATATATAAAGTCATTATCACTGATACTGTCCGCCTCAAGTGCAATATAATCATATGGAATTAAACCATATTCCGTATTTGATTTTATGATTGAGTACTCTTCATTTGAATATAAGACTTGTATTTGTTTAAATTCAGCATACCCTCTGTTGATATTATATACGCCTATTAATGCTCCGCTTTTTGCAACAGTAAACGTATTGCTTGAATCTGTTTGTATTAAAGTATCACCTGCCCGAAGGATTGAATCATCTACATAATATTCATTGCTACTTGATATGCTATAAATAGAAACTTCTACAAATTCTGGAACAACGTTTCCATCCTCTGTATAAGTTTGTTTTAATACACCATAACTATCTGTTGTGCCACCAAGAATAACAAATTCACTTGGAATAACAAAAAACTCTTTTTCCGCTATTGCGCTATTTGGTACTTTTAAACCAGACTTTTCATCTAAAATCAACTCAATATCAATAAAACGTTCTGTACAAAATGAACTCATAGAATTATTAAATGCAAGTTCTACATATGTATAATTTTCATCAAAATGCGAAATACTTACTTTTCCCCATGATATAGTTTGATTTTTCAAAAATTTTACTTTCACATAAGATTCTTCTACTAATTCATCTGCTCGTTTATCGTCAACTGCAATAATAATTGACCAATTTTCATTTCCAGCAACTTTATAAATGACTTCCCCAGCTTCTACTAAATCATTTCCAATTAATTGTGTCTTTTGATAATTTTCTTCCTTAAAATCCTCTGCAGTTAATGAGCTAGAGCTTCGACCTTCAAATCCATCGTACGAGTACACTATTATACCTGATTCTGGTGTAGTAGATAAATTGATAAATCCGCTATCTCCACTTTCAATCAATTGATCCATATTTAGTAAAATACTAGAATTTGCTAATTTTAATACAGTACCCTCCATAGAATATTTGAAATCATAAGTAGTTGAAAAAAATTTTTCATTAAAATTTGTAATATAATTCACTACTTCTACTTTTACTTCATTTAAATCATTTGCAGATAATGAATTTTCTCCTAAATTTTCAGCTTCAATTAATTCTTTTAGTCTACCACTTTCATCAATAGTACATACCGTTTTATTTGCCCCAATTCGTTCCCCTTCTCTTGCATAATAATTAATGTATCCAGAAAATTTACTATTAACAATTAGTTCTTCTCTTAAAGCAATTCCTCTGTATGTATTATTAACAGATAAAGAACCCGTTTTCACTTGATAAGGTGCAATGCTTGATGATTGAAAATATAGGAAAATACAACCTATTATATATATAAAAATAACTCCATAAAATATCATTCCCAAATTTATATTACGATGCTTTTTAATGGAAATTACTTTATTCTCTCTTTCTCTTCTTGCCAAAATATATCCCCCTAAATAACAATATATAAAAATTATTAATTATATATTTCCTCTAACAAATTAACCATTTCATTATATAAAATTACTCTTTCCTTTGCTTTTAATAAAACAGAAATATAAGGATTGCCTGAAATATCACGACTCAGCAAGACCAAACAACTTCTAGCCGCAGTTGTAGTACCTGTTTTACCGCCAACAACAGTAATTTTTTCAGGAGAATTATATGTTCCTTTTAAAAATAAATTTGTAGTTCCTAAGGACATTGTTTTTTCATCCCCCGAACTATTATGATATATTGTTTCATAACTTAATCTACTAATAATTTCATTAAATAATTCAAATTGAATTGCAGTATTAAAAATCAAATACATATCATATGCTGTAGTATAATGATTTGTTTGAGTCAAACCATGTGGATTTTGAAACATACTATTTGTTGCGCCAATTAATTTAGCTTCATTATTCATAAGTACTGCAAATTCTTCAACACTTCCACTAATATGTTCTGCAATTGCAATTGCAGCATCATTTGCAGAATAAATTAGCAATGCATGTAGTGCTTGATTTAGAGTTAGAACATCTCCTTCTTTTAGCCCACAAGTTTGCGCGCCAGATTCTCTAATAATAACATTACTTGTTGCAGTTATTGAATCGTTAAGATCACCATATTTTAATGCTACAATTGCAGTTAAAACTTTTGTCAGGCTGGCAGGTTCTAACTGCTCATGTATATTTTTAGCGTAAATAATATTTTTATTTGACAAATCAAATAAGCCAGCTGCTTCAACATCTGACATATCTTGATTTGTATTTGCTGTAATATTTGCATTACCTACGCACAAAGAAGTTGCAAAAGAATCTGCTATCTTTTCAACGTCTTGATTTATCACTGAAAATGATGTATTGTTCATTTGCTCTTCATAGGATAATTGTGGTTGTTGGGAACCACATCCTGCACCAATTACTGAAAAAATGGTAAATAATGCGATTAGCATTTTATTATTTATACATTTCACGCCACTCAAGATCTCCTCTATCTAAGGATTTAATTAATAATTCAGCTGATGCTAAATTTGTAGCGAGAGGGATATTATGCATATCACATAATTTTACAACATTATTAACATCTGGCTCATGTGATTGCGCATTGAATGGATCTCTAAGAAAAATTACTAAATCTATTTGATTATGTTCAATTTGAGCACCGATTTGTTGCTCGCCCCCTAAATGTCCAGCTAAATACTTATGAATTGAAAGATTTGTAACCTCCTCAATAAGTCTACCAGTTGTTCCAGTAGCATATAATTCATTTTTACTTAAAATCCCTCTATATGCAATACAGAAGTTTTGCATTAATTTTTTCTTTGCATCATGTGCAATAAGTGCTATGTTCATTATGTTCTCCCTTCAAAATGTATTTTAATTAAGTTCTAGCTTGTAATCTTATATTTAGTACAATTCCAATAGCAATATAGAGACTAACTAGCGATGTTACTCCATAGCTCACAAAAGGTAAAGGAATACCGGTAGTTGGCATAAGTCCAGTTGCTACTGCAATATTTATAAATCCTTGAAATCCTACAATGCTCGCAACTCCAGTGGCGATTATTGTGCCTGCTAAATCTTTTGACTTCTTAGCAATCATTAAACAATTAATAGAAATAAGGAATAATAAAATAATAACGCTACATGATCCTACAAAGCCCAACTCTTCGCCTATAATTGCAAAAATAAAATCTGTCTGCGGTTCAGAAATAAAATTACCATTTTTTACAGATGTTAACACGTTATTATTTAGACCTTTACCCCAAAGTTGACCAGAACCTATAGCGGTAATGGAATTTAATTGTTGATATGCAATAGAATCTGCATAACTTTCTGGTTGCAACCATGCAAGTATTCTTCGTATTTGATAGCCTTGTAAAATTGTTTGATTAGGTTGTAAAATTATAGACAAAAATAAAATAGCAGTTGGTATTATTATTGCTAATATTGTTCCTATAATTTTAAAACTTAATCCGCCCACAAATATCATGACACAAAATAAAATAACAATCATGATGCTTGTAGATAAATCTGGTTGTGTATAGATTAAATATAGCGGAAAAATTAATAATCCAAAAGACATTAATAATACTTTGAACGTATTTAATTTATCTTTATGTTTCATAATAAACTGTGCATAAAATAAAATCAATAAAATTTTTGCAGTTTCGGATGGTTGAAATTGAATTCCTAAAATAGTAACCCATCTTTGTGCACCACCCACTACACGTCCAAATATTGTTACAGATAATAATAAAACAATATTTACTACATAAATAATCCAATAAAAGGAAAGTATAAAGGAATAATCTACAAGAGACAATATTACCATTAACACTAATCCAAATGCCATTCCAAAAATTTGTTTGTCTTGAACAGAATCTTTGGCACTGCCAATGGATAATATTCCAATAATTGAAATTATAACAACTAAAATTATTAATTTAAAATCATAGTCTCTTAATCTATAAAACCGTAACATACATACACCTTTTCCTAAGTTATTCACATTTTAGTGTGGCTTTTAATCTTGTTTCTAATCTAAAATATGAATTTTTTGTAACTTGAATTTCCATATCTTCTGTATCAATCATCATATATTTAGAAATAACTTTTGATATCTCATCTTTTAATTTATCTAGTGTTTCTGGCGAACAATCAATTCGATCGGAAACCAATAGTATTTTCAGTCTGTCTTTTGCTATCTTACTTGTATTTTTTTTAGAAAAAAAGTTAAATAAAAACATTCTATATCCCCTCTATATACTACACATTTTTAACAAAAATACCAGATACTTTAGTCCAAAAAGAAAGACCATTTCCAATTGATATTGGAATTTCATTTCCTAAAACACGTAGACAAATATTGCGATATGCTCTTCCAACCTCCGTTGTACTATTAATAAGTGGTTCTCCTTGATTCGTAGAAATTACTACATTACGATCATCCGGTACAACACCAATTAGTGGTAATGATAAAATTTCCATAACATCATTTGCTGTCATCATTTCACCTTTTTTTACCATATCAACTCGAATACGATTTACAAGAAGTTCTACTTTACTTATTTCGTGTGCTTCTAATAAACCTACCACTCGATCTGCATCACGAATTGCAGATACTTCTGGTGTAGTAACTACAATTGCTCTAGTTGCTGCTGCAATTGCATTTTTAAAACCTTGTTCAATTCCCGCAGGACAATCCAATAAAACATAATCAAATTGCTCCTTTAATTGTGCGATTAATTTTATCATTTGACTTTCATTTACTGCTGTTTTATCTCTAGTTTGCGCAGATGGCAACAAATATAATCCAGGATATCTCTTGTCTCGAATTAAGGCTTGTTTGATTCTGCAATTTCCTTCTACCACATCAACTAGATTATAAACAATTCGATTTTCTAGGCCCATTACCACATCTAAATTTCGTAATCCTATATCTGTATCGATTAAAACTACTTTTTTACCAAGAGCTGCTAGGCCCGCACCTATGTTTGCAGTAGATGTTGTTTTTCCAACTCCGCCTTTTCCGCTTGTAATGACAATAACTTCACACATATCTTTTTATTCCTCCAAATTTTTTTACTAGTTTAGCAATTCTTCGGTATAAGTTTCTAAAACAACTTTGTTATCTTTCAAGTGTGCAATTTTAGGGTTTGACTTATTTCCAAATCCCCATTTAGGTTTGTCTTTTGTTTTGTAACGATAGCTTCCTATTTTTAAGCGTTCAGGTTTCATTTGTAATGCAATAATCTTTCGTGTATCATCAAAGGATGTTTCTTCATCTTCGATTCCAGCGTGTACTTCTCCTTCTATTGTACCGAATACAATAATATCTTCTGTGGAATGCACCACACCTCCTTGCAAAATATTTCCTATAATGACAATGCTTCTTTTCTCTTCAAGTACTTGTTCGGCTTCTATATTGCCTTTATATAAAAAGGCACCAGAATCATCATTATTTAACGATAAAACTCGTTCTAATGCCTTAATATAGATATTGTTTTTTTCTACATTTTTTCCTACAATGCAAATAATATTTAGCGAAGAATTAGACTGAATTGCATCTAATAATAATTCTTCCTCTTCTTCGTTCAAATCTCTATTCTCAATAGAAAGTGCAACTTTTGCATCTTTAAAAAAATTGGAAACCTCTTTAAATTTTTCAACAACTTCATCCAATAATATTGAAAAAGCTATATCTGGGTTTAGATGTATAGAAATTCCATTTTGATAACTTTTTATTTTTACATTTTGTTGCATGGTTTAAATAATCCTTTCATAATAATACCCTTCTAGTTACTTAATCACCTGTTGTAATAGTGGTATCTGGTATTTCAGCAGTTCCAGTTAAAATGGCATCTGCTTCATCTAATCCAAAATAATATTGATAGATATCTCGTGTAATATTTGCTGCATATGTAGAAGAATATCCAAAAGCAACTCTTGTAGTTATGGTTATTTCTGGATTTTCATATGGAGCAAAACTAACAAATAAGGCATGATTTGCTCTTTTTAAATTTTCTTGTGCTGTTCCAGTTTTTCCAGCAACTGTAATACTTAAATCGGAATAATCACTTCTTTTTTCAACAACTTCTTTCATTCCATTAAAAATAGAATTCCATTCAGAAGAAGATAATTCTAATTCATTTACTAGTGTCGGAGAATACTCCACTAATAAATTCCCGCTAGAATCTGTTACTTTATCAATCAAACTTAATTGATAGTTTTTCCCTTTTGTAGCTATAGTTGTGGTATATCTTGCTAATCCAACGGTTGTAAAGTTATTATTACCTTGTCCAATAGCAGACAATACAGAATAATTTGTAGATAGTTCTGGTTGAGATTCTTCAATTTCTACGCCTGATTTTTCATTCAACCCAAACAAAGACGCATAATAGGATAATTTCTCAATTCCAACATCACTACTGTAAGTATCACCGACAATTCCAAGCTGATATCCCACTTCATAAAAGAAGCTGTTACAGGAATGAGCAATTGCCCCTTGCACATTAAGGGAACCATGAGCACTTGGATATATCCAACATTTATATTGATTTGTACTAAAACGGTCAAATATACCACGACATTGAACGGTTGTATTAGTTGTAATAATTCCTTCTTCTAATCCTGCTACAGTTGAAACCATTTTGTAAGTAGAACCAGGTGCAGTTCTTTGTTGCGTTGCGTAGTTCCACATTGGTCTAGATAAATCACTTTGTAATTTAGCATAATATTCAGAATCGATACTATTTGCCAATCTATTGTTGTCATAACTTGGATAGCTTACTAATGCAATCACTTCTCCTTCTACATTTGTAACAACTACTGATGCAGAATATGGATCTAGCGCTAACTGTCCAGGTGTAATATGTAAATTTTCAATAAGCCAAATAATAAATTGATATGAATTTATTTTGCTATTTGTAAATGAATCAACCATCTCATCAACTACATCTACAATACCTTGTTCTAATAATATAAGACAAACTTGTCGTCCTGTTATTATATTAGATTGTATCATAAAACGGTACATTTTTTTTGCAAACGCTGTATTATTATCTAATTTGTTAAGAATATACTTAAGTAAACAATTAAATATTTCATTAGAATCTGAATATGTTGTTTCTAATTCAAGTTTTGTAACATCAATCCAATTCATAGATATGCAATAACTCAAATATTCTGCCATACTGATTGTTTCATCTGTTCTCCATGCAATATAAGTAGCATCTGAGGTGTCAATTTCTGATGTTTTAATAACCCCTTGATCATTTAACATAGTTATAATGTAACTTTGATAATTTTGAAATTCAGTTGATAAATTTCGATACGCTGTTTTTTTCTCTTGCATTTCCGTAGTTAACATAGAAAAAACAGCTTCCTTTTTCTTAATAAATGCTTCTTTAACAGCAATTTCAGTAGTCTTTGCATCTTCCTTAAAAAAATGATTGATATCAATCACACTATTATCAATTAATGCAAAATATACGTCATCTATTGGAATTTTCAGAGTATTTGCACTTGGATTTGCAGGGATAGTATACGTCTTACTATTTATTATTTTTGAAACTAAAATTCCAGCTAGTTTTTGTTCTACAATATTATAGATAGCTTTTTGCAAATCATAATCTAAAGTTAAATATAAATCATTTCCTGCAACAGCTTCCACTCGTTCTGTTGTTTCTATTACTTTACCAAGATTGTCAACATATACCGTCTCATATCCTTTTTTTCCTTGCAAATATGTTTCCATCGTTTGTTCGATTCCAATTTTTCCTACGCGATCTGTTAGAATATAATTTTCCTTATTTTGATTAATATAAGTTAAATCTTCCGTCTCATCAAGTTCGGTATTTAAAGAATCTAATTCTTCTTGAGAAATTTTACCTGTATATCCTAAAATTTGTGAAAAATAAACACTATCGTTATAAACACGTACTGTATCTTCTTCGATAGAAATTCCTAAAAGCTCTTCTGTATTTTCCAAAATATTAACAACAGTATTCATAGAAACATTGGTCGCAATTATAGTAGAAATATATCGTTGATAATTATTTGCACTCATTGCATAGCGAATGGACACAATTTGTAGTATTTCTTTTTTTGTAAATCCTTCTCCTAAAACAAAGGAATCACGCGGATTAAGAGGATCCTTAGAAATACCTATTCCATATCTCCCATAACTTGATAAATAATCAATTACTTCTTGAGCTGTTGCAGTTTCTTGTGAATAATCCAAATCATAAATATTTGTTTTTCCATAAATATCCGCAAGAAATCGAAGCAATCTTGTTCCTTCAAGATTGAATGCAAAATTTCCATCTTCATCAATAATAATATTAAATTCATTGTCCACTTTATCATCATTTGACTCAATGATTTTAATTACTTCTAATAGCGTATTATTTAATTCGCTATTTTTAGTAGTACCCGATTCATAGATATCTTCAATTGTAACATTATATGCTAATTCATTATATGCTAATAATACTCCATTTCGATCGTATATATTGCCTCTTGTACTTGGAATTGTTCGTTCACGTTGAATTTGCAGTGTGAAATTTTCTAATGTTTCTTCACCATTTACTATTTGAAGTACGAAAATACGATAAATCAAAAAAATGGATAGTAGAAAAAAAACTATGCATAATATAATTAATCTTATGTTATCAACTGTTTTTTCACGATCTTCTTGCCAATTATACAATTTTGTCAACTCCTCTATTTTCTTTTTTGTTTACTCTATTATTAATACATAATAATAAAGGATATAATATACACGCAATAATTATAGTATATATAAGTTCCGGTATAATAATATTTAATAAATAATATCCAAATTGAAATTGACCTTTTAATAAAAATTGTAATATGTAACACATGAAATTTAATATCAAATCACTCGCAATGACTAATACTAAAGGCAATTTAATGTCATCAGGATAAAAGATCTTTTTAAATAATCCATTAAGATATCCAATATACATATATAGTATTGCATAAAAACCCATTGCATTTCCATAAAACAAATCAATAAGTATTCCACACATTAGCCCGGTATATAACCCAATTTTTTTTCCTTGCATAAATCCAAAAGAGGCAGTAACAATGATTAGCAGATTCGGAATAATTCCACCGAATGCAATACTTGTAAATACACTCGTTTGAAGAATAAACGATAAGATAATCGTAAGTATAATGATTATTAAATTTAACATGTTTTCATCCTTATATTATTGATTCTCTTTTAAATCTTGTTTTAATTCTAAGAGAACTAATACTTGTTCTAAATGCTCAAAATCCACTGCCAATGTCAAAGTACCTGATTTCGTCAAATTATTTGAATCCGTTTGAATGGAACTGATATATCCTATTAAAATATTAGGAAGATATTTATCACTTACATTTGATGTTACAATTTTATCGCCCACATTTACCTGATTGCTACTATCAACTAATCGTGTAAACGGAATAATTCCTTGTTTCATTGTTTCTAAATCACCTGAAACAATCAAATTATCATTCGTTGATAATATCATTCCACTTGTATTGATATTATCATTAATGATAGAAGTTACCTTAGAATAATTTTTACCTACATACGTTACAATACCAACTAATCCGCTTCCAGCCATAACATTACAATCTAACATAATTCCATCATCACTACCCTTATCAATAGTAAAGCTCGAATACCAATTTGTAGCATCTTTTCCAATAATTCTAGCTCCTGTTTTTTTATATTCTGGATAGGCATTACTTAATTCAAATAATTCTCGTAATCTTGTTAATTCATATCTTTCTTGTTGTAATTGTGTATTTTCAATAAGCAATGAATCCACTTGTTCTTGTAAATTTTGATTTTCTTCCAATACTGCTGAAAGCTCTGCTAATTGTTCCGTTTTTATGGTTAAATAACCTCCTACTGTAGCAATTCCTTTTTGAAACGGAACCACAACACTTCCCATCACATTGCTTAGCACTGAAGTAATAATATTGGATTGAAAAGAAACTACCATAACTCCAATGCAAAGAATCGTATAGAAAAACAATAAATATTTACTAGGTATTGTGATTTTTTCATTCGGTCTTTTTAGTACAGGACTCATCTTCCCATCCCTTCAATTGAATATGCTACTGATTTGAAATTATCTTCCGATATTACTTTTCCTATCCCTTGTACAACACTTTCTATTGGTTTATTAGGAACATTTACTTTTAATCCTGTTCCAACATTTAAAAGTCCTGCCAGTCTATTTACTTGTGATGCACCACCTGTTAAATAAATACCATTTTTATAAATGTCAGCGCCTAATTCTGGCGGAGTACGTTCTAAAATAACTTTAATATTATCAATTATTATTTTAAAATGTTCTTCTAAAATATCATTTAAAAAATCACTTGCAATTTCTCTTTCAACAGGCAATCCAGTTACAATATCTCGTCCATAAACAACTGCTGGATTTCCTTCTTCTTCTAATTGTGTCAAATTAATTTTAACTTTTTCTGCTGTTTTTCCACCAATTACTAAACTATACTCTTTTCGAATACCGTTTCGAATCGATTCATCAAAACGAAAACCACCAACTTTTATTAAGCGACTTAATACTATTCCTCCCAACGACAAAATTGAAATTTCAGTTGTTGCGTATCCAACATTTACAATTAAAACACCTTGCGAATTTTTCACATCAATTCCTAGACCAATACCATCCGCTACTGCTTTTTCAACAACCATTATTTTTTTTGCCTTTACACCAGATTCTTTTATCAAATCATAAAAAGCTCTTTTTTCTACTTCTGTAATATCTGTAGGAACTGCAACAATAAAATCTGCTGGTTTTAAATTATTTTTGCATAAATTTGAAATAAATAATTTAATCAATGATTCCATGTTTTTAATATCTGCAATTACACCATCACAAACTGGGTAAGAAGTCTGAATATTTCCAGGTGCTTTTTCATACATTTCGAATGCAGAATTTCCATATGCAAAAATATGCTTTTTATTTTCGATTGCTATCATATTTTTTTCGATAAAAACAGAATCATCTGCCTTATTATAAATTTTTATATTACTTGTTCCTAAATCAATTCCGTATACATTATTTGCCAAAACTGTGGCTCCTTTCTAAAGTAAACCTAATTCTTTTAAACTACTATATTTATTATTACCAATTATAATATGATCTACTAATGGAATATTCATAATTTGTGAAGCTTGCATAACCTTCTTCGTAAGATCAATATCTTGTTTACTCGGAGTAACATCACCACTTGGATGGTTATGAAGTAATATGATATTAACTGCGCCTGATTTAACTGCTTCAACAAATAATTCTCTTGGAGTAATAATAGACATATTAACAGTGCCTTTTGAAATGATTTTATCAGCAATCAATTGATTTTTACTATCTGTCATAATTAAAATAATTTGTTCGAAAGAAAGATGACGTACCATTTCCATATAGTAATCAGCAATTACTTTGGGTGCTGTAAAACGAATCCCTAATTTAAAATTACTTCTTGAAATTCGTTTAGCAAATTCGCTTACACATTTTATCTTGATTGCTTTTACTTCACCAATACCGCTTACTTTCATTAAGTCTGAGACTTCTAAATGTAGCAAAGTTAAAATTCCACTACTTTGTCCATACTGATTCCCAAGTTGTAAAATTTTTTTACTTATTTCCAATGCGGACTCTTCTTTCGTTCCTGTTCGTATAATAATAGCTAATAGCTCTGCATTGGTTAAATTGTTCGCACCAATTTGCTTAAATCTTTCATAAGGAAGATCTTCTTTAAATTCTTCATTTTTCAATTTTACCTCGATTTCCTATCTCTTCAGGAAGTAAATCAAGTTATAAAATTCGATATATAACAATAGCAACAATAATACCTATAATACTTGCAATAGTGATTTTGATAGTAAGTGCAAATGTAATAGTTAGTATTCCTAAATCTAAAACAAGAGGACTTGATAGTCCAAATGTTTGTCCATAGTTTAATATACTATTTGGAAATGCACTTCCAACAAGTCCACCTACTACAATTCCTGCCAAAATAAGAAGCAAGCATATCCAGCTATTTTTCCCTCTCATTTCTTTTCCTCTCATTTGTACATTCTCCTTTATAATCCAAATAATCTTATCATATTTTGGATGGTATGTATACTAAACAACTCTTTTTTTTTTCGCATTTTTGTATGAAAATTTCTTAATTTTTACTTTTTTCAACATTTAAAATATCTTGTATTTCTATTCCTTTCGCTAATACAATTTGTTGTAAAGACTGTAATACACCTATTTTTCCATGTTGCCAAGTAAGACCACCTTGAAAAAAAACAGTATATGGTGGTTTAATAGGTGCATCTGCACTAAGTTCTATAGAAGATCCCGATACAAAGGCACCTGCTGCCATAATCACTTGACAGTCATATCCTGGCATATCCCATGGTTCTGGTACTACAAAACTATCAACTGGTGCTGCCTTTTGAATGCCTTTACAAAAAGCAATAACAAGTTCTTTTTTATGAAACGTAATTGATTGAATGATATCGTGTCTATTTTCTGTGCCATTTGGAAATACATCAAATCCTAGATTTTCGTAAATATTTGCAGCAAATATTGCACTTTTCAAAGCACTTATTGTTACAGTAGGTGCTAAAAATAATCCTTGATAAAAGGATTGATTTGCTGTAAGTGATGCTCCTACTTCTTTTCCAAGACCAGGTGAACTTAGGCGATATGATGCTTGTTCTACATATTCCGTTTTACCGACAATATAACCACCACTTTGGGCTAATCCGCCTCCTGGATTTTTAATCAAAGAGCCGACTACTAAATCAGCGCCCACTTCACTTGGCTCCATGCATTCTACAAATTCTCCATAACAATTATCAACCATGCAGATAATATCTTCTCTTATGTCTTTTATAAAAGCAATCAAGTGACCAATTTTTTCTACAGAAAGAGTTGGTCTTGTTTGATATCCTTTGGAACGTTGAATTGTTACCATTTTTGTTTTTTCTGAAATTGCATTTTTAATTGCCTCATAATCAAACTCTCCATCTGTTAGTAAGTTTACTTGACGATAGACAATTCCATATTCTTTTAAAGAGCCCTTAGAATCACGAATACCAATCACTTCTTCTAATGTATCATATGGTTTCCCTACTGGTGAGAGCAATTCATCTCCTGGACGTAAATTTCCCATAAGGGCTACAGCAAGGGCATGTGTTCCACATGTAATTTGTGGTCTAACAAGAGCATCTTCTGTTTTAAAAATTGCAGCATATACTTTTTCAAGTGTATCTCGACCAATATCATTATATCCATAACCTGTTGTTCCACTTAAACAAGCTTCACTTACTCTACATTCCTGCATTGCTTTTAGGACTTTCAATTGATTATATTCTGCAATTTGATCTAATTTTTCAAACCGTATTTTTAATGTGTCTAAAATTTCTTCACCATACAAAAAAATTTCTTCATCTATTTCGAATTCTTTATACAATTCTCGTAACATTATTCATTTACCTTATCCTCTTTATTTATGATTTTAATCATATGCTGTAATATTTCTTCCTCATCATATGAAAATTCATCTTTATTAATCCAAGTGACATTTGCTTCTCGTCTAAACCAAGTCAATTGTCTTTTTGCAAAATGTCTCGTTTCTTTTTTTATAATCTCAACACTTTCTTCTAATGAAATTTCCCCATCTAAATACGATAATATTTCTTTATATCCAAGTCCTTGCATCGAAACATACTTGCGATCAAGTCCTTTGTTTTTCAAATTAGTAACTTCTAAAACAAGCCCCTCTTTTATCATTTCATCTACACGTTTTTCAATTCTTTGATATAATTTTTCTCTTTTGTCATTTAAAACAAAATAAGTAACATCATAAGGACTTTTCTTTTGTTTTTCAATTTCATTGTGCTCTGAAAATAATTGTTTTGTATTATGAACATATTCAAGAGCACGCATCACTCTTTTTACATTGTTTGGATGAATGGTTTGGGAACTTTTATGATCCACTTCTTGTAACATTGCATGAAGTACTTCTATGCCATCTTTTTTATACACATCTTCTAAATAGGTTCGATATGTATCATCTTTTTCTTCTTCTGAAAAATCAATATCATTGACAAGTGCTTGAATATAAAATCCCGTCCCTCCAACAACTATTGGAATATTTCCGTTTGCATAGATTTCTTTCATATATTGCTTTGCATATGTTTGAAACATTTTTACATTAAAGTCTGTTGTAGGTTCTAAAAGATCTACTAAATAATGTGGAATCCCATCCATTTCTTCCTGCTTAATTTTTGCAGATCCAATAGTCATTTCTTTATAAACTTGCATAGAATCTGCACTAATAATCTCACCACCAAGTGCTTTTGCAAGTTTTATAGATAATTTCGTTTTACCAACTGCAGTTGGTCCTGTTAATACAATTAATTTAGGTTTTATCATCGTTCTTTCACCTTTATAAGATTACATTAGGATAAAATTCGTTTGAATTTTTTTTCTAACTCTAATTTTGTCATAGTTACAATAACTGGTCTTCCATGTGGGCAATTATAAGGATTTTCCAAAGTTAATAGTTGATTAATTAATTCATCCATTTCCGAATAGGATAAATTTCGATTTCCTTTTATTGCACCTTTACAAGACATAGAAGCAAGTTTTTCTTCCATGAGCATATGCATATTTTTTTTCGAATCCTCTAATAATTGTGTTATGGTACCTAAAAAGCATTCTCTTTCATTTAATCCATATAAATCAAGAGGAATTGTCCTAAGTGCTATGGTATTTGAACCAAAATCATCCCACGTAAAACCTAACTCATTAAAATAAAGTTCATTTTCTTGCAAAACCCCCATTTCTTTACTATTTAATGTGAAAATCATAGGAGGATTTATGCTCTGTGTTTCTATCTTTTTTTCTTTTAATTTTTGCACTAATCGCTCATATAATACTTTTTCATGTGCAGCATGCTGATCAATATAAAGCAATTGTTCTTTATACTCAATTAACCAATAAGTTCGAAAAACCTGTCCTATTATTTTAAATTCACATCTAGCTGGTTTTGAAATGATTTTTTCTTCAAACAAATCCATTTGAACATGTTCTTGAACTTGAGGTTCGATATGATATTCATAAATTTCTTCCTTTATTTTGTTACGTGCTTCATATTGGAATGGTTCTGGTGTGGGTTTATATTCTATTTTTTCCAGATTTGCTTTAGTTGGTGTGATTGTTTTTGGTTCTTCCCATGTAATTTCAGGAATACATTCCTTTTCTTGCAATGCATTCTTTACTGCATTTGAAATCTGTTCAAAATATAATTCGCCATTTGTAAATCGAATGTCCATTTTGGTAGGATGAACATTCACATCTATTTGATGTGGTGCAATCGTAAAATTTAGTACAACAAATGGAAATTTATGTTGCATTAAATATTCTTTATATCCATCTTCTAATGCTTTTGCAATAAAATCACTTTTAATATATCTTCCATTTACAAAATAATACTCATAATTTCTATTTCCTTTGGTAATTGTTTTATTACCTAAATATCCTTTAATAGACAAATCATTTGTTTCATAGGAAATTTCTTGCAGTTCTTTAGAAATTACTCTTCCAAAAATACGTGAAATTACTTCTTTTAAATTGCCTGTTCCAGATGTATGAAATTTTACTTGTCCATTTTGAATAAACTTTACAGAAATATCAGGTCTAGATAGAGCAAGGTGTTCGCATAAATCACCAATATAACTTCCTTCTGTTTGAGCAGATTTTAAAAACTTTTTTCGAACTGGTGTATTGTAAAACAAGTCTTTTACAAGAATAGTTGTTCCATTTGGTAAACCTACTTCTTCAATTTGCTTTTCAATTCCACCTTCTATTACAACCCTTGTACCAAGCAATGCATCTTTTGTTTTTGACATAAATTCAACTTTAGATACCGCACTAATACTAGAAAGTGCTTCTCCTCGAAATCCAAGACTTGCAATAGTTGTTAAATCCTCAACTTTTTTGATTTTACTTGTTGCATGTCGTAAAAATGCTTTTTTAATTTCACTTTTTTCAATGCCTATTCCATCATCAGTAATTCGAATAAATGAAATACCACCTTCTCTAATTTCGATTGTAATTGCTTGGGCCATTGCATCCATTGCATTTTCCATTAATTCTTTTACAACACTAGATGGACGTTCTACAACTTCACCGGCCGCAATCTTATCAATGGTTTGTGCATCTAATATATTAATTGTATTCACAGTACCTCCTTGTCCTACCATCTATTCTTTAATTTATTTTGTAATTTATATAGAATATTCATGGCATCAATTGGGGTCAATATTGAAACATCAATCTCTTTTAATTCTTTTATTACATCCTCATCTTTTACGGTATCAAATAAAGAAATTTGTTCTAAATCCACAATATCAAAAGAAGTCTTGTTTTTTTTATTTGCCTTCACAATAATATCATTTTCACTTAAAGATTCCACAATTTCTTTAGCACGATCAATAACTTCATCTGGAACACCTGCAAGTTTTGCAACTTGTATTCCATAACTTTTATCGGCTCCACCTTTTATAATTTTTCGAAGGAAAATAATATCATCTCCATTTTCCTTTACTGCAATACAATAATTATTTACATTATGTATTTTTCCTTCCAGTTCTGTTAATTCATGGTAGTGTGTTGCAAATAATGTTTTTGCCCCAAGTATTTTTGTATTGCTAATATGTTCAATAACAGCCCATGCAATACTTAATCCATCAAAGGTGGAAGTACCACGTCCAATTTCATCTAAAATTAATAAGCTATTTTGTGTAGCATTTCTTAAAATATTGGCAACTTCATTCATTTCAACCATAAATGTACTTTGTCCACTGGCCAAATCATCAGATGCACCAACTCTTGTAAAAATACGATCTACTATACTGATATTGGCAGATTTTGCAGGCACAAAAGAACCAATTTGGGCCAATAAGACAATTTGGGCCACTTGGCGCATATATGTAGATTTTCCAGCCATATTTGGTCCTGTAATTACATTTATACAGTGAGATTTGTTATCCAAATATGTATCATTTGGAATAAACATATCATTTGGAATCATTTTTTCAACTACTGGATGACGACCTTCTTTAATATCTAAAACACCTTTTGTATTTAAGGTAGGTCTGACGTATCTATTTTGTTCAGCTACTAAAGATAAAGAACACATTGCATCTAAATAGGCAATTGCTTTTGCCGTTTGTTGAATTCTCTTTACTTCTAGTCCTATTTTTTCACGCAAAATGCAAAACAATTCATATTCAAGCGCATATAATTTGTCTTCTGCATTTAAAATGGTATCTTCTAATTCTTTTAACTGTGGAGTAGAATATCGTTCAGCATTAGCGAGTGTTTGTCTTCTAATATAATCATCTGGAACAAGGTTACTATATGAGTTTGTTACTTCAAAATAATAGCCAAACACTTTGTTATACTTGATTTTTAAATTTTTAATTCCCGTTCTTTCACGATCTTCTTCTTCTAATTTTGCAAGCCATTCTTTTCCTTTTGTTTTTGCATCTCGAAGATGATCTACTTCGTCTTTGAATCCAGCTTTTATGATTCCCCCTTCTTTCGTAGAAATAGGCGCATCTTCTAAAATAGCATCTTCAATTAAATGATAGATATCTTCTAATCCATCTAATTCTTTATTAATTTCCATCATAGATTCTGATTTAAATTCAGAAAGTACAACTTTTATAGCTGGAAGAAGTTCAAGAGAAGAACGAAAAGAAAGCAAATCTCTTGGATTCGCAGTTTTATAACTGATTTTTGAGAGTAATCGCTCTAAATCATAAACAGGATTTAGATACTCTCTAATTTCATCTCTCGAAACACTTAATAATAATAATTCTTCTAATCCATCTAAACGTCTTGTAATATCATCCTTTTGAATTAATGGTTGTTCTACCATAATACGAAGCATTCTTGCTCCCATGGCAGTTTTTGTTTTATCAAGCACCCATAATAGAGAACCTCTCTTTTGTTTGTCACGAAGTGTATTTGTTAATTCTAAATTACGTCTAGTCGCACTGTCTAACAACATAAAGGCATCCGTTGTATAAGGACGAATGCTTGATAAATGACTCAAATTATTTTTTTGTGTTTCATATAGATATTGCAATAATGCACCAGAAGCAATAAAACCGATCATAAAATCTTCTAAGCCTAATCCTTTGATGCCTTTCACTTTAAAATGTTCTTCTAAACATCTCATGCAATTACTTTCATCAAAATAATATGGCTCTAAATGATAAATACTTATTTCGAATCGTTCTTTTAATTCTTTAATATCAATACCACTTACTAAAAATCCTTCGTTTGTAATAAGTTCTGTAGGATTATATTTTATAATTTCATCAATAAGAGATTTATTATCAGTAACTTCTGTCACTAAATAATCTCCAGTCGATACATCTACAACTGAAATTCCGATATTAGAATTAAAGTATGCAATACACATTAAATAATTATTTTTATTTTCATCAAGAGATTGCATACTTAAGTTTGTACCAGGTGTTACTACACGAACGACTTCTCTTTTTACTATTCCTTTTGTTTGCTTTGCATCCTCAACTTGTTCGCAAATCGCAACTTTATATCCTTTTTGTACCAACTTATTCAAATAATTATCGATTGCATGATATGGCACTCCGCACATAGGCGCACGTTCTTCTTGTCCACAATTTTTTCCAGTCAACGTAATTTCTAATTCCTTACTAGCTACAATTGCATCCTCAAAAAACATTTCATAAAAATCGCCTAAACGATAAAAGAGAATACAATCACTGTATTTCTCTTTGGTTTCCATATATTGCTTCATCATAGGTGTTAATTCTGCCACGCTTTTTTCCTCTTATCTAATCTTACTCTGTTCTTTTTCCAATATAATAAAATCCTTTAGCCTCTATCAAAGTTACAGGAATAATTTGCCCTATTAACTCTTTTGTTCCATTGAAATGTACTGTTGTGTTATTTGATAATTTTCCAGTCACAAGTGTATCATCGTGTTCATTTACTTCTTCTACTAAAACATCCATTGTTTTTCCGACATAAGCACCTGTTTTTTCTCTTGCATTTTTTTGAACTTCCTCAAGTACATGGTCAAATTCTTTTTTTACAACATCCTCAGGTATTTGATTTTCCATGGCTGCTGCTGGTGTTCCTGTTCTTTTAGAATAAATAAAAGTAAATGCATTTTCAAATTGAACTTGTTTTATTACATCAATAGTATCATCTACATCTTGTGTTGTTTCACCTGGGAATCCAACAATAATATCTGTTGTAATAGCAATATCCGGAATTTCTCTACGGATTTTAAGAGCAAGTTCTAAATAACTTTCTTTTGTATATCTTCGATTCATTTTTGTTAAAATATTTGTTGAACCTGATTGCATTGGTAAATGAAGATGTTTGCAAATTTTATTAGAATGTTTCATTACTTCAATCAATTCGTCGGATAAATCTTTTGGATGAGAAGTCATAAATCTCACACGTTCTAATCCTTCAATTGTTTCAATTTCTTGCAACAATTTTGCAAAGGTGATTGGTGTTTCAAGATTACTTCCATAAGAATTTACATTTTGTCCAAGAAGCATTACTTCTACTACACCTTCTGAAACTAATTTTTTAATTTCATTTATAATATCCTCAGCTTTTCTACTTCTTTCTCTACCGCGTACGTATGGAACAATGCAATAACTGCAAAAGTTATTACATCCAAACATAATATTTACACCCGATTTAAATGCATACTTACGCTCTACTGGTAAATCTTCTACAATTTCATTCGTATCTTTCCATATATCTATGATCATTCCTTTTTCCATAAAGGACATACATACAAGTTCAGCAAATTTAAAAATATTATGTGTTCCAAAAATGATATCTACAAAACGATAGCTCATCTTAATCTTTTCTATTGCAGTTGGTTCTTGCATCATACATCCACATAATGCAATTTTCATATTAGGATTTTTTTTCTTTTTATGATTTAAGCTGCCAAGTCTTCCATATACTCTTTGGTTTGCATTATCTCGAACAGTACACGTATTGTAAATCACAAAATCTGCATCTTCAGATTCAATCATTTTATATCCAATTCGCTCTAAAATTCCTACTAATTTTTCTGAATCTTTAGCATTCATCTGACAACCAAAAGTGGTTACTGCAGCCGTTAAATCTCTACCAATTTTTTTACTTTCTTTTTCAACAAATTCTTTTGCTTTTTCCATAAAGAAGTATTGTCTTTCTGGCTCTTTTGTTGGTGCTTCTATATCATAAATTTCAAATTTATTATTCATTTTACTTTCTCCTCTTTACTAAATATGCATTTGCTATTATAACGTATCATTTGGATTTTTACAATAAAAACTCTAATTTGACAGTATCTACTATCCATTTTACACGAAAGAATTCATAATTTATTTTAAAATATGGAAATATAAAAGTATAGATTAAAAGAGTCACTTATGCAAGCAAAAGCGACTCTTTTAATTCGAAAAATAAATTGCAACTACACTAGTGTATGGCTTATGTAGAAGAATATTGTAATGAAACAGGAACAATAAAATCTGGTTAGATTGAATATATGATATCTTATCTAATTTGCCCATTTCCTTTTATTAAATATTTATAACTTGTTAATTCTTTTAATCCCATAGGCCCCCTAGCATGAAGCTTTTGGGTACTTATTCCAATCTCCGCACCAAATCCAAATTCATAACCATCTGTAAATCTTGTAGAAGCATTTACGTAAACACATGCACTATCAATGAAGCGTAAAAATTTTTCGGCATTTTCTTCATCTTGCGTTATAATCGAATCTGAATGAGAAGTATGATATTTATTAATGTGTTCAATAGCTTCTTCTAAGGAAGAAACAGCTTTAATAGATAAAATATAATCAAGATATTCTTTTTCAAAATCTTCTTTTGTTGCCAATATTCCATTTTCAAGATATTTCATTGATTCTGCATCCGCACGAAGTTCGACATTTGATTGTCTCAATTGTTTTTCTAATCCAGGTAAAAAGTCAGCAAGAATGGATTTATGAACAACTAAGGATTCACAAGCATTGCACACTCCAACTCTTTGTGTTTTCGCATTATTTATAATATCATATGCCTTCGAAAAATCCGCTGAACTATCTACATAAATATGACAATTTCCAGTTCCAGTTTCAATAACAGGAATGGTACTATTTTTTACAACAGCTTCTATTAAGGATGCACCACCACGTGGAATTAAGACATCTATATATTTTTTTAATTTCATAAATTTAATCGTAACTTCTCTATTTGTATCTGTAATTAATTGAATGCAATTTTCGTCTAAATTACAAATAGATAAACTATTTTGAATACTTTTAGTTAAAGCAATATTAGAATGTATAGCATCTTTTCCACCTTTGAGAATTGTAACATTTCCCGTCTTAAAACATAATCCAAATGCATCTACTGTAACATTAGGACGTGATTCGTATATAATTCCAACTACACCAAATGGGACTCTAATTTTTTGTATATGCAACTTATTTTCCAAATCCCATTCATCTAAAGACGTTCCTATCGGATCTTCGAGCTTTATGATTTCTATAAGTCCATTTGCCATGTCTACAATACGTTCTTTTGTTAATCGCAATCGATCGATAAGTCCATCAGACATATTTTGTTCTTTTGCACATTTTAAATCTTTTTGATTTTCACTTAAGATATGTTCTGTATCATGCGTTAATCCATCAGCAATAACTTGAAGTACTTTATTTTTTTCATTTGTAGAAAGCATTTGTAAACTTTTTTTTGCATAATTTGCTGCTTTTCCCATTTCGATTAAATTCATATCTTATATATCCCTTTCTTTTCATTACAAATATAGTTCATTTGTATATCAAATTCGTTGTATGGAAGTTGATTAACAACTTGTAATTCAAAACAAATTCCTATTTTTATCATTTGTTCTTTTTTCTCAAGAAATCGATCATAAAATCCTAATCCATATCCTAATCTATTTCCTAAAAGATCAAATCCAACACCGGGCAAAAGCATAAGCGTTGACATCTGTTCCACGTTATAAATAAACTTATTTTCTTCTGTTGCACTTGGTTCTAATATACCTTTATACCCCTTTGATGCCTCTTCTAACGTTATCAATTTAAAAAATTCCATTTTTTGTGGCGCAATTACTTTAGGCACATATATTTCTTTTTGTTCTCTAATTCCTTTTGTTATAAGCAGATTTAAATTTACTTCTGATTGATATGCAAGATAAAGCAATACTTTTGTGGCTTTTTTCCATTCTTTAGAAGCCAAAATACTTGTACATATTAATTGGCTTTTTTTTTCTAGTTCTGATACAGAAAGTGCATTTCTTTTTTTTAAGATCACTTCTCTAATGTGTTTTTTTGTGTCCATATTTTTCACCAAGATTTTCAATACTTCCATCTTCGTTTTGAATATCAATATTATTTAATTGACCACGTAAATTATGACGTATTGTTGCAATATATTCACTTCTCAATATTTGCTGTTCTTTTAGTTCCTCTGAAGTTAATCCTTCCGCTTTCGATTTTTTATACAATTCATTTATGCGTTTAATTTTATCTTCCATTTTTTCTTTCATATACATACCTCTTCCTATTATTATTTATGAAATGTATTAACAAAATTTGATAAGGAAAAATCATCATTTTTATTACTACAAAATAATGTTCCATAATTTCTTCCATCCATAATTCTATGAATGATTCGAATATCTTTACTATTTGCAATGATCATGTCACATCCTGAATTTGTTGCAATCTTAGCAGCAATCATTTTCGTATTCATTCCACCGGTTCCTACATTACTCCCAGTACTTGCTTTTCCCATTTTCATATGTTCATCTGTTAAATTTGGCACAACTTCAATAAATTTAGCATCCTTATTTTTCCGTGGATCATCTGTATACAATCCATCAATGTCTGTTAATAACACAAGCAAATCAGCACCTATTAATGCTGCAACAATAGCTGACAGTGTATCATTATCTCCTATTTCAATTTCATCTGTTGCAACAGTATCATTTTCATTTACAATTGGAATAACACCTAAATTTAGTAATTCAGAGAACGTATTATAAGCATTAACACGATTTACATCGTCTACAATGGTATATTTCGTCATAAGAATTTGTGCAGCAACTTGATTATATTGTGCAAACAACTTTTGATAAGTCATCATAAGTCTTGCCTGCCCAACTGCTGCACACGCTTGTTTTAAACCAAGATGAGCATGTTCAAAATCAACTTGCGCCATACCAACTGCTTTTTTTCCAACTGCAATTGCACCACTCGTTACTAAAATTACATCTTTTCCTTGATTTCTAAGATTACATAATTCTCTTACTAAAACATCTAATTTAATATAATCTAAATCCTTTGTCTCAGCATGTTGCAATGAGGAAGATCCAATTTTAATTACAATTCTTTTTTTATCTTTTATCTGGTCTCTTAATGATTCATTCATATCAATGCCCTTTCTAGTTCGTAAAGTTGCTATATTCTTCTCTTATTTTTTCAGCAATATAAATTCCATCCATGGCAGCAGATGTGATTCCACCCGCATATCCTGCCCCTTCACCACAAGGATAAATGCCTGATATTTCAGAACGTAATGTTTCATTATTTCTTGTAATTCGAACAGGTGACGAGGTTCGACTTTCTACTCCTGAAATAATTGTATAATCATCATTGAATCCAGGTATTTTTTTTCCAAATTGATGCATTCCTTCTACAAACGCTTTATTTAACTGTTCTGGAAGAATTTCACGTACATTAGCCGTTACATATTCCCCTTTTATCTCTGGTTCAAATTGTTTTTTAATGGTACAATGTTTCAAGTTATACTTTTGTTTTTCTTCTGCTGTTTGAAAATCACCAAATCTTTGAATTGGAATTTTACCATTACCAATTCTATAAGCATTTTCTTCTAATGTTCTTTGAAATCCAATCCCTCTAAGTGGAGAACTTCCCTGAAACATATCTGGACTAACGGAAACAATAATGGCACTATTTGCATTTTTTCCATCTTGTTTACTATAGCTCATTCCATTAATTGCAAGTCGATTTTTTTCACTACTAGCATTTACTACATATCCTCCTGGACACATGCAAAAAGAATAAACACCTTCTCCATCTTCACCTTTTCCTACCATTTTATATGAGGCAGGTGGCAATTGCTTAAAACTAGCTGCATATTGATTTTTTGAAATCATCTCTTGGGGATGTTCCACTCGATATCCCACTGCAAATGCCTTTGCTTCCATTGGAATACGCTCTTTATGCAGCATTTCAAATGTATCCCTTGCACTATGTCCTATTGCAAGAATTAGATTGTTCGTTGGGTAAAAATCTTGGTCATTACAAATAATTCCCTCAAGTTTATTATTTGTAATTTTCATTCCAGTCATTTTTGTAGAAAATAAAATAGTAGCACCATTCTCTATCATTTTCAAACGTATATTTTTAACAACAATTCTTAAAAGATCTGTACCAATATGAGGTTTGTTTTCATACAAAATTTTTTCATCTGCACCATGTTCTACAAAAATTTTTAATACTTCTTTATTTCTTCCAAATTTGTCTTTTACTAGTGTGTTTAATTTTCCATCAGAAAAAGTACCTGCACCACCCTCACCAAATTGTACGTTGGACTCTTCTAATAATACTCCTGTTTTCCAAAATTCTTCTACATCTTGAATTCGTTCTTCAACCGCTTTTCCACGTTCGATAATAATTGGATTATATCCATAAAGAGCAAGAAAGTAGCCACAAAAAAGTCCAGCAGGTCCTAGGCCGACAATAATTGGTCTCTCTTTCATGATTTTTGTCCCCATGTTTGGAAATTTATAATTTAATTCTTCTACAATAGAGTAATTCCCTTGGTTTTTTTTCAAAACTTGCTCTGAATGTAACGTAATATTCAAACTGTAAGTAATCGAAATTTCTTGTTTCTTTCTTGCATCAACTGATTTTTTTACAATTTCAATTTTCTTAATGTCGCTAGATTGTATTTTTAAAATAGAACAAACTTTCTTTTCTATTGTTTTTATATCATGCTCAATTGGAACCTTTATTTGATTCATTCGTATCATTTTTATTCTTTTTCCTCACTTACTGCATTTCCTACAATGGCACCACTCGTCCATGCCCACTGTAAATTGTAACCACCACATCTTCCATCAACATCTAAAATTTCACCTGCAAAATATAACCCAGGCACAAACTTTGATTGTAAATTTTCATCTACTTCTTCTAAAGAAACACCACCTGAACATACTTGAGCAGATTCAAATTTATTTGGTTTATTTATCATAACATTCCATTGCTTCATTTGCAAAAAAATACGATAAATATCATCGCTTTTTAATTCACTCACCTTCTTTTCAATATCAACACAAGAATGCTTCATGAAAAATAACAATAGTTTTTCATTAGCAAGACCAAACACTATATCTTTTAATGGAAAGTTTGAATATTGATTCAATTTTTTTGAAATCATTTCTTTTAATTGATTATCTGAAATATCAGGAAATAAGTCAATATAAGTTTTTACTTTAGAATTTTTTAATAAACTACGTGCTGCCACTCCACTAAGTTGAAAAATAGGTATACCAGATACCCCATACTCTGTAATCTGTAATTCTCCATATTCCGTACAATGATATAGATTATTTATGTACAAAGAAATATTTGCTTTTACTCTAACTCCTGCAATTTCTTTAAATATATTTTTACTATCAACAACTTTTAACTGGACAAGTGCTGGCACTACAGGGATGATTGTATGTCCAAAATGATATGCAAAATCATAACCTGTTTTTTTTGTATCTCTTTTCATACCAGCATATGTTCCAGTTGCAATAATTAACTTATCAAATGTAAATTTTTTTTCATCCTCATAAATCACAAGAAATTTGTTATTTTCTTTTCTCATTTCTTTTATACTAGAATTATTTATTTGACGTATTTTTCTTTTTTTTATTTCTAATTGTAAAACTTGAACAACACTACGCGCTTGTTCAGAATAAGGATAAATCAAATCCTCTTTATCTATAAGCAACATTCCAAGTTCCAAAAAAAATGAAATGGTATCCTGTTCCGTGAATCGACTGATGTAGTCCATAATGCAATCAGAAGACTGACTAAAATAGTCAGTGCTAGAAATCTTTTTATTACTTAAATTACATTTCCCATTCCCAGTCGCTAAAATTTTCTTTCCGTTTTCACTATTTTTTTCAAATAAAGTCACATGTGCTCCACATCTTGCAGCTGTAATTGCAGCCATCATTCCAGAAGCACCAGCACCTATAATTCCAATTTTCACTTACAACTTCCTTTCTTAACTAGAATAAGATTCTAAAAAATCATATACTTTTTCAATTGTTTCAATATATTTCATATCAATAATTTCTTGTTGTATTTGTGTAGGTAGATGATTTAATTCAATATGCGTTTCCATATAAATCGTTTCCAAATCAAATTCCATAACTACAATTTTATTATCTTTCACTATTAAATAATAACCTTTTTCTAATTCTTCTTTATTATAATTTTTTGTAATACGTACAAGATTATCTGAAAAATAATCCACACTTAGAGAAACAAAGCCTTTTTCCATATCTTCTAATGATGGCCTAAGTTCATAATTACTTAATGATTCTGCAAACTGCTCTCTATCCATTCCAAAATATTTTTCTGGTAATCCCTGTGCATTTACAACTTTATTTTTTGTTGTAATGTCGTATTCTGTAATTTCAAAACTTGTCTCACAAGTAAGAATAGTTTTATTTTTAACAACTTCTAAAGCATCTACTTCACTAGTAAGCTCTTCATTCTCATACGTATCATTTATAAATTCAACATTCCTTTCCTGATTTTTCCCCGGATAAAAGAATTCCAAATATTTTATATGCGAAAATACACCTAATGAAAACATTAATATTGGGTAGATACAAAACAAACTGATACTTTTCAAAATTTTCATAAACTTTTCCTTTCAAAGTCTTTTGAAATAGTATCAGCAAAATAATAATTTTTATTCTCTTTTTATAAAAACACTAAGTTTATTTACTATAACAACATATAATATAAATGTAATAATAAAGGATAATATTAAAACAAGAATTGATGAAACTTGTTTTAATACTACAAGTATAAGTAATTTTTGAACAGCAAAAACAAGAACAGCTGAAACAGCCGGAAAAACAATTCCTTTATAATATGGAACTATAAATTTCCGTTCTCTACGGATCATAAAAAATTGAATTCCAAATGCAATAGCATAAAATAGCAAATTCATAATTTGAAAAGACTCTACAAGTTCATGTTTCGTACGCAGAAATAAAAGAAAGATAAAAATTACAACTAAAAAACTACTAAAATATGAAAATGTTATTATGTTATTATTCTTTAAACTTTTATGATATAAGGTTATGAAATATAAAGTCGGAATTAAGAATATAAAAAAAGCATCTTTAACAAACCACATATATACATCCTTATTTTGTTCAACAAAGAAAGTCTGAATAAACGGAGTCGCCGTACCTGCAAAAAAAGAAACTAAAGGAAAGGACAACATACATATACTTGCAAATATTTTCCCTGCTGAAGTTTTATTCTCATTTACCTTACGCAACATATTATTGCTATGATATGTTAATAAAAATATAGGAAGTAGTATACTTGTTGTGCAAACTCTAAAATAGACACCAAGTCGATTGATTTGAGTCAAATTTGTTCCTTCAGAGAATCGAAGACAAAAAACAAGTAAAAGTAAAAATAACATGCTCGATGTAAATGGTAAAAAATACAACTTCATAAAGACAAGTAATTCTTCTACTAATTCAACTATTGTGCGACTTTTTCGTGTATGATAGTTTAAAGATAGATCTTGCATCTCCTTTTTGTGTTCTATAAAAACAAACAAAAAAAGAGCAACTAAAGTAATACTAAATGCAATCAATAATGAACTTATTATTCCAGAAACAGAGTATAGAGATACAAATTGTGTGTTTTTTAATAATTCACTCACTTTTACTCCATAATTTGAAAATATTTTTGGTAAAAACAAAGATAAAACCGAGAAAATAACAATAGGAAGCAAAAAAAACATTTCATAATAAATCTTAATTTTTTTTCCGATTGCATAGCCAAAAACACTTGCTGTAATACTAGAAATAACAATACAAATAGAAAACAACTTAATATTTAACCCTAAATTTTCATTCCCAATTAAATATATAGAAATTTTATTTGAAAACAAAAGATGGAAAATTAAAAAAATTACTAAAATAAAAACCTGAACCCCTACAATTTTACAAACATTTTCTTTTATCTTATTAAAAGATTCTCGTTCCAATTTATGTTTTACAATGTTTTTCAAGGAATAAAACATTGTAATCGAAAGTAACACAAACCAAATTGAAAAATAAGAAATACAAATAGCCAAATATCCATTTTCATAATTTCCTGTTTGATTCGCTGATATGAATCTTAGTATAAAGGAACCTAAAATTACATATAATATATAATTAATTTTATTTATATTTTTCTTTTGAATTTTATTCATTATGATAAGTTATCCTATCATTCTCTTGTAATAGAAAGCCTTTCTAATATATTTTTTTGTTTCTTTTCCATTATATTTCGCTCCACTTCTTCAATATGATCATATCCACACAAATGTAAAAGACTATGTACAATCAAAAAAGAAAATTCACGAAGGACACTATGTCCATAATTTTCACTTTGTTCTATTACTTTTTCCCACGAAAGAATAATTTCGCCTAAAATTAATTCTCCAGTCTCTGGTTCAAAATTTGAAAAGAAATCCTCTTCTACTTTCGTAAAATCACTATATTCCGAAAATTCTATATTAGGAAAAGATAATACATCCGTTTCTTTTGCAATATTTCTCGTTTCTAAATTAATTTCTTTAATCGCTTCATTTGAAGTGATGATTAAATCAATCATTACTTCATATGGACAATTTTCCATTTCTAAAGTTGTTTCAACTAATTGTTTAAATAATGAATCAATATCAAATGGTATTTCAAATCTACTTTCATTTTCAATATAAAAAGTCATAATATAATTTCTCCTCTAAAAATATTTCTTTCATCATTTCAATTTCTTTTAATGTTAAATCACTATCAAAAAAAAGATTGTTTTTTATGAGTATTGCAAATTCATTCTCAATCAAATCGTCATATGGAATTTCTTCTTTTCCATTTTGTTTCATGTACCTTTCAATTCTAGTAATAATTCGATAGGATACAAAAGCTATAATTGATTCCTTTGAACTAAATTTTTTTTCTGTACATTCCTTAATACTATCTATTAAATCATCTGGAAAATTATATTTTTGATATATCTCTTGCAATTTTTCTAATTCAATTCTAGAATAATATGCACATGCTTTTGCTATTTCATCGTTTGCATGTAATTTTTTTGCAATTTTGTTGCTTAAATATGCAGTATGAATAGAAAGAAAATAATTATCTTTGTTGTTTTTTTTCATTTCAGTAAGTATCGGAAATTCCGGATCATTAATTTCTAGATATTTATCTCTAATTTGAAACATTTCATTTTTAGTAAATATTTTCAATGCAATAATAATCAAAAATAAATTAATAAATACATACACAACGGTTAATAAAATATTTTCATAAATCAAAGTTAGAGAATCAAATATTTCGATATAAAAAAATTGAAACAAAAACATAACCATAGACGATAATAAAAGTGGAATTTTTATTTTAAAATTCACATCAATTTTTCGAAATAATAAACAACAAATGCAGCTTACAATATAGTGCATAAAAAAAAGATTTAACGTAAATTCACCGCTTATTAAACATGTTATACATAGAAAAAAACTCCCCGAGATAATTCCGATTACTGTATTGCTTAAAAGGCTTGTGATTATCATCATAGCTACGATAAACCATGTTACTTCTGGCAAATAACTTTGCAATAAGGAAATTATAAAAAAAAGAAAACAAACTGTACTAAATCTTGTCTGATGAAACTCGTTACTATATTCTAAGGAACCATTAATTTTACTTTGAAACCATAAAAATAAAATCGCTAAATAACATATTACTATAGTAAATGTTATTTTGTAAATATCGGTAGTATCCATTTTATTATAAAATGATATTCCTATCGTTACAATTATTAAAATAATACTATAAAAAAGAATCAGTATATTATCTTTTTTTATAATTTGATTTTTGTTTTGATTTTTGATTTGGTTTTTCTTTTGTTTTTGCTTCATGAATTTCATACGCCTTTACTATTTTTTGTACCAAAGGATGTCGTACAACATCTTTGCTCGTCAATTTACAAAATGAAATATCATTCAAATTTTTCAATACTATTTCTGCTACATCTAAACCCGATTTTACTCCAATAGGTAAATCTTTCTGTGTACTATCTCCCGTAATAATTACTTTAGAGCCAAATCCTATTCTTGTTAAAAACATTTTCATTTGTGCTGGTGTAGTATTTTGCGCTTCGTCAAGAATTATAAAGGCATTGTCAAGTGTTCTACCTCTCATATATGCAAGGGGTGCAACTTCAATCAATCCCTTTTCTGTATTTTTAATAAAACCTTCTGCACCCATTATTTGATATAAAGCATCATAAAGCGGTCTTAAATATGGGTCTACTTTGCTTTGCATATCACCAGGTAAAAATCCAAGTTTTTCACCTGCTTCAATAGCTGGTCTCGTTAATATAATACGTTCAACTTCATTATTTTTAAAAGCTGTAATTGCTTGTGCCATAGCCAAGTAAGTTTTCCCAGTTCCTGCTGGTCCAATACCAAAAACAATCATATTATTGCGTATCGCTTCAATATATGCAAGTTGTCCTAATGTTTTAGCTTTTATCGGCTTTCCATTAACGGTATGACAAATGAGTTCGCTATTAATTTGTTCTAAGCCATCTTCTTGATTTTCTAATCCCAATTCTATTGCATAGTCAATATTTTGTTCCAATATCTCATTCCCTCTTTCAATTGTAGCGATTAATTCTTCTATTATCTTTTGTACTTTAATAATATTATTTTCATTTGTACCTTTTATTTTAATTTCACCGTCTCTATTAATAATAACGACATGAAACATTGTCTCTATTTTTTGTATATATTTATCATTATGCCCAAATATTTTTTGCATACATTCTGTTGAAAGGTCAATTACTAGTTCCATCATCTTCATTTTTAATTTCCATCCGTTCTTTTATTGTATCATATACAAACAAATATCCTGTTGCTTTCACATTTTTTTCATATGAATCTATTTTAACATTTTTTTCAATAATTTGAACCCCTTTTTCTTCTAAATTTGATATTATTTTGTCAATTTTCTTGTGAATTAATTCATTACTTTTCGATTCGGAATATATTGCTTCAACCAAATGATACTCTTTATAAATTCGTTCTTTAAAAAAGATAGGTACAAAAAATTGATTTCCTATTTTTACCTGATTTGATATTTCTGTCATATCATAATATAAATATTTTATTTTTCTAAAATCAAGTAAAAAAGTTTGATTTAAAATTTCTAAATATGATTTTTTTAATTCATTTCCTGTATAGTTTTTATAATGATATACACGTTCTAACTCTTCATTTACTGGATATAAATAAGAAATAATAATATCTGCTTCTGCGTTTACTCGATTATATTTAATAATGTTTCCTTCATTGTCGTATATTGGGATATTTCCATCTACAAGTATTTGTCCTTTTTCAACTTCATCACCAGCTTTTACTAAAGGTACACCACTTTTTGTTACAATCGATTGTATAGTACCATCACTATGTGCAATCAAAGAAGAACTTTCATATTCAATATTTGAAGAATAGATAGTTACATCTTCTTCTTTTATCCGAACATATAACTTTGTTCCATTAATTGTAGCAGAAACCCATGTAATATTACTAAATTTTTCTCGTAATTTTTTTTCTAAATCTTCAACATTAATTTTTTTTCGGTAAATTCCAATGTAAATCTCTTCTTCAAGCAAAAAATCTTCAATTGTATCATCTGAAATAGAATAATTTCCTTCGAATTCCATTGCCCATAAAAATTGAGCTAAAATAAACAAAACAAATATACAAATGGGAATTCCTGCATAAAAAAATACTCTCATTTTACTTTTTTTCATAAAAAAAGGTAGTCCATATCGATTTGATATCACTACCTTCACTGATGTTTTTTTAACAAGTTTTTTTATTTTCCAAAAATCACGGAGCAAAATTTTCATTTGATAACTAGTATGAGTATTAAATATATCCCATAATAATATTTGATTATTTGCACATAAATTAATAAATCGTTTAGGACTATATCCACTTACTTCAATTTCTAAATATCCCACAAACCATCTTAAAAAGTTTATCACACTTGTTCTCTCCATTCTCAAATCATATTATTTAGTTAAACAAAGTTAATATCCTCAATTTTCCCCGATATTTTCATTTCTTCCTTTGTATAATATTCAATTTTCAAATAAGATCCCATTATTATTATTTTTTTTTGCTTTCCTTGAAGCACTATCTTTTTATCTGTATAGTCAAGAATCCCTTTATAATTTTCCACCCAAAGTTCTCTTTCACCAATAACAGTGACAATGGAAGCTCCCAACATAATATCTTTCGGGAGCTTCATACTGTCACACATTTTTTCTTTTAATGTAATTCTTTGATTGGTTTCATTTATTTTATTATTTTTCATACTTATTTATATGCAAAAAACTTCTTATTTATGATAAGGTTCTTTTGCAATAATACGAAAACATCGATAAATTTGTTCTAATAAAATAACTCTCATTAATTGATGCGGAAAAGTCATTTTTGAAAAACTTAACTCTTCTTTACATTCTTGGATTACACTTTCATGTAATCCTAATGAGCCACCTATAATAAAAGTAACATCACTTTTTCCAACAATACCCAAATTCTCGATTTTTTTTGATAAATCAACAGATGAATATGTTTTTCCTTTTATTGATAATGCAATAACGTAAGAATTTTGCTTTACATATTTTAAAATGCGTACTGCTTCTTTTTCTAAAACGAGTTGTTCTTCTGCGAATGTAGCATTTTCCTTCGTCTTTTCATCTGCAACTTCAATTATTTCAAGTTTGCAATATCGCGATAATCTTTTTTTATATTCTAAAAGAGCATCTCTATAAAAATGCTCTTTTATTTTACCTACTGTAATAATTGTTATATTCATTCTTATTTCACTTTATTTGTAAGATATTCATGAATTCCTTTTGCCGCTGCTTTTCCAGCACCCATTGCTAAAATAACAGTAGCCGCACCTGTAACAGCATCTCCACCAGCAAAAACACCCTCTTTTGATGTTTTTCCAAGTTCTTCATCTGCTACTATACATTGCCATTTATTAACATCTAATCCTTTTGTTGTTGTTACAATCATAGGATTAGGAGAAGTTCCTAAAGACATAATTACAGTATCAACATCAAGTAAAAATTCTGAATCTTTTATTTCGATTGGTCTTCTTCTTCCAGATGCATCAGGTTCACCAAGCTCCATTTTCACGCATTTCATACCTGTCACCCATCCAGTTTCATCACAAACAATTTCTGTTGGATTTGTAAGAAGTTCAAATGCAACACCTTCTTCCATTGCATGGTGAACTTCTTCCACACGTGCTGGAAGTTCTTCTAAACTCCTTCTATAAACAATATATACTTTTGCTCCAAGTCTAATAGCAGTTCTAGCAGCATCCATAGCAACGTTACCGCCTCCTACAACTGCAACTTTTGTTCCAGCAACAATTGGTGTTTCTGACTGCTCAAGATAAGATTTCATAAGATTGCTTCTTGTTAAGTATTCATTTGCTGAAAATACACCATTTGCATTTTCTCCCGGTATACCCATAAATTTAGGAAGTCCTGCTCCTGATCCGATAAATACAGCATCAAACCCCTCATCCTCTAATAATTCATCTATAGTAACAGATTTTCCAACAATTACATTCTTTTCAATTTTTACACCTAAAGATTTTACATTGTCTATTTCGTATTGTACAACTTCTTGTTTGGGTAATCTGAATTCTGGGATACCATATGTTAATACACCACCTGCTTCATGTAACGCTTCAAAAATTGTAACATCATATCCCATTTTAGCTAAATCACCTGCGCAAGTAAGACCTGCTGGACCTGATCCAATAACTGCAACTTTTTGTCTTAATTTTTCTTTTGCTCCATTTGGACGAATGTTTTGTTCTCTTGCCCAATCAGCAACAAATCGTTCTAATTTTCCAATTGATACAGGATCCCCTTTAATACCTCGAATACAAAGTCCTTCACATTGTGTTTCTTGCGGACAAACGCGACCACAAACAGCTGGAAGTGCCGAAGATTCATTTATAATATCATATGCACTTTTGATATCGCCTTCTTTTACTTTTTCAATAAAATCAGGAATATTAATTGCAACAGGACATCCTGAAATACATTTTGCATTTTTACAATTAATACATCTTGTTGCTTCTTGCATTGCATCTTCCATTGTATACCCTAAACAAACTTCTTCAAAATTAGTTGCTCTTACGCTAGGTTCTTGTTCTCTTACTTCAATTTTTTCTAGTACATTCATTTTTCATCATACCTTTCTAAATTTATTCACTACAATTTCCACAACCACCATGGTGTGTATCGCCTTCTTCCAAAGCTAACATAGCTCTACCTTCTTTTGTCTTATAGATTTGTTGAC
The DNA here is from genome assembly GCA_051653625.1 of Lachnospiraceae bacterium. GTDB lineage: Bacteria > Bacillota > Clostridia > Lachnospirales > Lachnospiraceae > SFDP01. The sequence continues at coordinate 4,342 of JBOFWM010000087.1, read as the reverse complement.
GCTTCATAGCTTCATCAAAATCAACAAGATGACCATCAAATTCTGGTCCATCAACACATGCAAATTTTACTTCTCCACCTACACTTACACGACATGCTCCACACATACCTGTTCCATCTACCATGATTGGATTTAAACTTACAATTGTAGGAATATTTAATTCTTTTGTTAACATTGCAACAAATTTCATCATAATCATAGGTCCTATAGCAACACATAAATCATATTGTGTTCCAGATTCTACAAGTTCTTTTAATGTATTTGTAACTAGACCTTTCTTTCCAAAAGAACCATCATCTGTAGTAATATATAAATTACCTGCTACAGCTTCCATTTCTTCAGAAAGAATAAGTAAATCTTTGTTTTTTGCACCAACTATCACATCTACATTTACTCCATTTTCATGAAGCCATTTTACTTGTGGATATACAGGAGCAGTACCTACACCACCAGCGATAAATACAATTTTTTTATTTTTTAATTCTTCAATATTTTCTTCAATCAATTCAGAAGCACAACCAAGAGGACCTACGAAATCATAAAAACTGTCTCCTTCTTTTAATAATGACATTCTCTTGGTACTTGCACCAACTATCTGGAATACAATAGTAATTGTTTCATTTTCTCTATCATAATCACAGATTGTAAGTGGTATCCTTTCACTTTCTTCATCAATTCTAACAATTACAAATTGCCCTGGTTCGCATTTTTTTGACACTCGGCTTGCTTTTACATCCATCAAAAAAATATTACTTGCTAATTCTCTTGCTTTTACTATTTTGTACATTTTAATACCATACCTTTCTTTCTATATATTATAATTCTAAAAGCTCATATTGATTATTAGTGCTTATATAAACTCTATAAAGTGATCCATCCATTACATTTATTGCATAATAATTCCCGGTCCTATTTCTAGCGCCACCTTGTTCATAGAACTCAGTAACAATATAATAATTTTCTTCTTCTATCTGTATAGGATAGCTATAAATATATGCATTATTTCCACTCATTCCTAATACGTGCCCTGCACCATCTATCAAAATACCTAAATCAACTAATCGTTGTACAAGTTGCATAACCGCTTCTTCTCTACTAAAGCTTGTTCTAATATTTAATAAATACTCTCTCCGAACCACTTCACTTTCTATTCCAGCATCACTATATGTAATAAAATTAAAAACACTTTCTCCAATTGGCATATAAATCGGTCCCGAATACAAAAGATCATTTTTCGTAGGTGCTCTATCTTCTGTTGTATAGTAAATAGATTCTCCTTCTAGTATCGTCACTTCAATTTTTGTTGGAACGGTATAAGTCCCACTTTCCGCTGACACATCTGGCATTTGTGGAACATCCGATGTAATGATAAATTTTCGTGTACTAACTTCACTTGATATCCCATATTTATTTATAAAAACTGCCTTTATAACATGTGTACCATTTCCCAAAAATATGGGAGAAGAATATAATTTACTCTTCAGTGTTGGAACACTTTCATCTGTTGTAAAATAGATATCACCATCCGTATTTGCTGTAATTCTTATCGTTATGGCCTCTTCATACATTCCTTCATTGTAATTGTATTCTGGCGAAAGAGATAGATACATTTGATATTTATTTTTCACATTTTGATTCTCTGATTCTAGTAATAAATTATTAATCAAATCATACTCAGAAGAACGTTCATATAACTGAATTAATGAGTCATAAATTCTTGAATTTTCTTGACACATTTTGATTCCATCTTTTAATATCTCTCGAGAAATATGTTCTTTCTCTAACATGTAATAACAATTTGACAGATTAATATAATGAACTTCATTTCCATCATCTTTCTCTAGTGCTTTCTGATAATACACTATAGCTTCGTCATACTGTTCATTTTGATACAACTCATATGCTTTTCTGTCGTTCGTAATATTATTCTTCAAAAAATAAATACTAGCTCCTACGATAATTAAAACCAAACTAATCAAAATTAACAAAAAAACAATATTTTTTTTACCTTTTACCTCTTTTACTTCGTCTATATATTGTTCATCTTCTAAAAGTTGTGACATTTCTCCCAGATATTCAACAATACTATCTTCAATATCTGGTTCAAAATCTGGAACAATTTGTATTTCAGCGCCACAAACATCACAATACATATTTTCAGGAGATAGCGTAGAATTACAGTGGGAACACTTTTTTAAATCATCTTCCATACTTTCTATGTAATCCTTTCTAAACACTAGAACAATCCAATAATTTCACCATCATTATTCACATCTATTTGCATTGCGGCAGGTTTTTTAGGTAACCCAGGCATGGTCATAACATTTCCTGTTAATGCAACAATAAAACCTGCACCTGCTGATACATAAACTTCTCGTACCGATATCTCAAAATCTTTCGGTCTTCCAAGTAAATTTGGATCATCCGACAAAGAGTATTGAGTTTTTGCCATACATATAGGAAATGTCCCAAATCCAAACTTTTCTAATTTACTGATTTGATTTTTTGCCAAACTAGAAAATGTAACACTTTTTGCTCCATATATTTCACATGCAATAGTTTCAATTTTTTCTACAATCGATTTATTTTCTTCATATAATACTTTAAAATCACTTTCTTTTTCTTCAATCGTCTTTAATACTTTTTGGACTAGCTCAACTCCACCAGCTCCACCTTTTTCCCAAACATTCGCAATTGCAAATTCACAATTCAAACCTTCACAGAACTCTTTTACATATAAAACCTCTTCTTGTGTATCTGTAACAAATGCATTTAATGTCACAACAACAGGAACTTTATATTTTTGCAAATTTTCTATATGTTTTTCTAAATTTACAATTCCTCTTTTTAATGCTTCTAAATCCTTATTATTTAATTCTTCTTTTTTTACTCCACCATTATATTTTAATGCACGGATAGTAGCTACTAATACTACTACATCCGGTTTCAATCCAGACATTCTACATTTAATATCGAAAAATTTTTCGGCACCTAAATCCGCTCCAAATCCTGCTTCTGTAATACAATAATCAGCCATCTTAAGTGCTGTCTTTGTTGCAATAACAGAATTACATCCATGAGCAATATTCGCAAATGGTCCTCCATGTACTAAAGCTGGTGTATGCTCTAATGTTTGTATTAAATTTGGTTTTATAGCATCTTTTAACAAAGCTGCCATTGCACCAACAGCACCAATATCACCAGCAGTTACAAGTTCTCCACCAAATGTGTATCCAACAATCATTTTTGATAAACGTACTTTTAAATCTTCTAAATCAGAACATAAGCATAATACCGCCATTATCTCTGAGGCAACAGTAATTACAAATCGATCTTCTCTAACCATTCCATCTAGTTTACTTCCAAGACCAACAACAACATTTCTAAGAACTCGATCATTCATATCGATACATCGTTTCCATACAATGGTTCGCGGATCAATTCCCAATTCATTTCCTTGTTGAATATGATTATCTACTAAAGCGGCCAATAAATTATTTGCAGATGTTATCGCATGAAAATCTCCTGTAAAATGTAAATTCAAATCTTCCATTGGAACTACTTGTGCATATCCACCTCCAGCTGCTCCACCCTTTATTCCAAAACACGGTCCTAGAGAAGGTTCTCTAAGGGCAATAACAGCTTTTTTATTTAATACACCAAATGCTTGCCCTAATCCAACTGTAATTGTTGTTTTTCCTTCACCAGCCGGTGTTGGATTAATTGCTGTTACTAAAATCAATTTTCCATTATCATTTTTTTCGATTTTATCCATATATTCTTTTGTTATTTTTGCTTTATATTTTCCATATAATTCAAGTTCGTCTGCTTGAATTCCTACAGCTTTTGCAACCTCAATAATAGATTCCATTTTTGTTTCTTGCGCAATTTGTATATCTGTTTTTATACTCATTATATATCAATCTCCTCAATTAATTGTTCAAACTCACTCATACTCATCAATATTTTTCTAGGCTTTGTACCTTCTTCTTCTCCAACAATACCAAGATCAGCTAACTGATCCATTATTCTTGCTGCACGATTAAATCCTATTTTAAATATTCTTTGTAACATTCCAATAGATGCTTTATCCTTATCAATAATAAATTTGGCTGCTTCTACAAATAATACATCCCTTTCACTTTCCACACCCTGTATAGATGAATTTGAAGTGCTAAGTGTACTCATCTTTTCTTCAACTTCTTCATTATATACATTTCCAATCATCTGATTTTTCAAAAAATCAACAATATCTGAAACTTCAGAATCTGTAACAAAAGAACCTTGGATACGTGCGGGTTTTGGATATCCTTGCGGATAAAATAACATATCTCCTTTTCCT
>JBOFWM010000086.1:0-18400 GCA_051653625.1 Lachnospiraceae bacterium | reverse complement strand
TTTTTTATATTTACTTCTTAAAAACCTTATATTTTCAAAGATTCCAAACTTTTTTCAAATAAAAAAATATTGACCCCCTAAAAACCAGTATAATTGAATCTACCAAAACACAATTATCCGTATAGAAAGATCAACGCATATGGACATTATATCTTATTTTGATTCAACATATTCAATACTTAACTATCTACATCTCAATAAATTCCTCCACAGAAAGTAAAGTCCGCCTGCATCGGATAAATTGGTAATTCATTACTATTATCTGCTTTTACAAGTATTTCATTTTCTCCATCTTGTAAATAGGATGTCAAATCAAGTGTACACGCCGAAAAACCTCCCTGATGTTGTCCAACTGACTTATCATTGCACCAAATATCTGCCTTTTTGTTCACGACACCAAAGCGAATATAAATTTTCTTCCATTTCTTATTTACCGTAAGTATTTTTTTGTACCAAGCAATTCCTTGATAATAATCATTAGCACCATCCTGTCCATCTAGCGCATTCCAGGTATGTGGCAGAGTTACTACGTCCCATGCTGTATCTTGCTGATGTTCTCCTTTAAAAAAATCCCAATTTTCATTCCAATTAATAACTTCTCTCAATTTATTTTAATCTCTATTATTCCACATCTAACACTTCATAATATGGATTTTCTTCTGTACATGGTTGCCACTCTGTTTTTCCTTGTTTATTCGGATTTCCTGACTTCATGAAATGACTCCAGTAAGAAATTATTTTTTTAGAAAGCTCATAATCTTCCTTTTGAAGTGGTCTCCAACAGTATTCTAAGCTTCCAAATACATACCAGAGCTCTGCGGAGTGAAATGCTCCGCTTTTATCTCCTGGCAATTTTCGTTGAAAATAATAAACGTAAGCCTTATTTGTAGTGTTTTCATTTATTAGTTTTGCATAAGCTATATTTCCATGATGCATCAAATTTGTTTCTGGTGAAATTTCTGTCTGTCCTTCTGTTGTTATATCATTTGCATTTGCACCAAGTATATAATTGATGTGAAGATACTTACCTTCTTCTATTAATATATTTCCATCTTTATTTAATAATTCACCATCAATGACTGGGACAAATGGCATTCCCTTTTTTTCCTCAAAAGCTCGCGCGATTACTTTACCAACGGCCTGCATTATTTCTTCTGAAGAGCACTTATATAACAAATCCAATGCTTGCTGTTTTTTTATTTCACTTTTCATCCACTCTTTGTTATGAATTCCTAAAGCTTCCAATAAATCCTCAGCTGTTTCAGTAGCTCTTTCAATGGTACGATACTCAGCTAAGGGATTTCGATAACCACCACCGCTTTGTAAATTCCATCCCAAGCATTCATTTTCTGTGGTTTCTGAAATCGTAATGCTCCGATTGGTGGTTTTGCATAAGGCACACCTTTAAAAATTTTACAGCCGTTTTCTATAATTCCCTCAATCTTTCCATATCTTGTATTTATAATCATATTGATATCCCTTCGTATGCATTCACAGGAACATCATCTGGTATGCTCACTTTTTTTTCTAATATTTTTACAAGTTGTTCAATGATTATCGTGATAATCCAGTAAATAATTGCAAGAGAGATATACACTTCAAAATAACGATAACTACGTCCCGCTATAATTTTACCTGCTGCAGTCATTTCTACAACCGAACAAACAAATGCCAATGATGTCCCTTTTATAAGTCCAATCATAGAATTTCCTAGAGAAGGAAGTGCAACAATAATTGCTTCTGGCAAAATAATTCTTCTTAGTGATTGAAAATATGTCATTCCAAGCGAACTTGCTGCTTCTATTTGTCCTTTTTCCACAGATTGTAAAGAAGCACGAATTGTTTCTGCATTGTATGCTGACTCATTAATCGCTAAAGCAAGAAACGCATAAACAATAGAGGGCACTCCATTTACATTATAGTTTGTTCCATATGTATAATTAATATATTTTAAAAAAAGAGGAATTCCGAAATATGTAACATAGAGCTGAACTATGATCGGTGTACCACGAATCAACGAGATATATACATTACAAACTTGTGTTAAAATTGGAATCTTTTTCATTTTAATAAGCGCAACTACTAGCCCTAAAAGCAATCCAAACATCATAGATATAATAGCAAGTTGAAGTGTCACTGGAAGGTATTTTAAAATAGTCGGAATTTGTGTAAATGTTGTTTTAATATCAAATAATGTATCCATTTTTCTGCCTTTCTATTTGGCCTTATGTAATAAAAATTTTTGTTGTGGTGTTTTGCTTAGTCCTTGACGATTTTGTGGTTTTGACCAAATCCCCTCATAATCAATCTGATTCCAAAATCTCGCATTATATGATTGAAATATTTTTTTTCCAACTTTATTTGTATGAGCCAAATATTTAAAATATGTATTATTTTTAAATGCAGGTATTTCATACAAATCTCTTGCATATGCCCAAATATTTTTATAATCTATAATTCGCTTCTTAAGTGGTCCTAAATTTTTATAATAACTACAATCAAATCTAGCAAGTGTTACATAAAATCTAACATCACTATCTGTTACATAATCACCAAATAAAAATCGATTTGTTTCTAATCTTTCTTCTAATTGGTCAAGTCCATCATAAAACTTTTCAAATGCATCATCATATGCTTCCACTGATTGAGCAAACATCATTTTATATACTCCATTATTAATGGTATGGAACAACCATTCATTAAATACATCGATTTCCTCTCGAATACTTTCTGGATATAAATTCGGTGCATTTTCCTTTTGAAATGGTATAAAATTCACTTCAAAATAATTTGTAAGTTTGTGATAATCATTATTTACCACTTTCTTTTCTTTTATATCGATAAGTGCTGGAACGGTTGCACGTCCAGTATATTCTGGATCTGCATTTGCATATAGTTCACTCAAATATCGAACATTAAGAACAGGATCTAAATGATTTTTTTCATGATAAAATTGCCATCCAAGAGGAGGTTCTGTATCTTCTTGATCTACAATATTTACACTTATCACCTCCTCAAGCCCTAATAATTCCCTGACAATTGCTGCACGATTAGACCAATTACACCCTTTTGCCCAAACAAGACGATATCTGCCTTTTTCTGCCTTTAATTCTCCAATGCCCTCTCCAAATGGTGTGGTAAATCGATTTGCTTGTCGTACAAACCCTCCATTTTTATCGATTTCGTTTTCCGTTTCCTTTGGTCTTTGTCTTACACTACTTTCAACTGACATAATTCCCCCCACTTTCTAAATTACTTTTTCCATAAAAATAATACTGAAAATTTCTGTATCTTTTTTCTTTTTCCAATCAGCTATGTATCCTAATTTTTCATAAAATCCAACCGCTTCTTCTCTACTTGTTATAATTATTTTTTTAATCCCTAATTCTTTTAACCATTTTTCTGCTTCTTTTATGGCGAATTGTCCAACGCCTCTTTTTCTTGCGTCTTCTACTACACATACTCTTTCAATTTTTGCAACAGAATCATCAACAAGATATAATCTGCATGTTCCTATTGGCAACTCATTATCAAGTACAACAATATATTTTGTATCTGGTGTATCATGATCATCAAATTCTTTATTCAATGGAATATTGAACCCTTTTACCATAGCTTCTACTCTGACATAATATGCTCCCGCATGTTGCCAACTTTTTTCTGCTCTTAACACTTCCATTTTTATATTCTCCATTGTTTTCCCTTAATTTAATGGTGTAATAAATTGATCCTCTTCTGGTACATATTCTCCGTCAAAATATTGTTGACTTAATTTTGATAACGTCCCATCTGCTTGCAATTCTTTTAATACTACTCCAATTTCATCTCGAAGTTGAGCATTGTCTTTGGACAAAAGAAAATATGCATAAGTGTTCTCTGAAATTAATTTTGCTTCATTTTCTGGAATATCCGTTGCTACAATGTCAAAATTAAATTCTTCTTGAAATGCATGAAACATAGCTGCATCAATAATTGCAAATTCTGTCGTTCCATCCTCTACATGTTGTAAAACAATTGCTGTATCACTTTCTGTATAAGCTATATGAATAGCTTTATCTGGATTTTGTTCATTCCATGATTCTACTGCAGTTGTAACACTTACACCTGCTCCTCCTTCAAAACTCTTTCCTGCTGCTTGTTCAAAAGAATTAATGGTATTGTTTCCATTTTTTGTAACAAACACATAGCTTATTTTGTCATATGGAAAAGAATATAAATATGATTCCGCTCTCTTTTCGCTATAAGAAAAATTATTAACACCAATTTGATAAATCCCACTTGTTATTCCTGAAAATATTGACGTAAAATCTGTAACTTCTATTTCTAGCTCATATTGTGGTAATCTATTAAATACTTCTTTTAATACTTCAATGTCATATCCTGTAGGTATGTTATTTTCATCTACATAAATATATGGTCTTGGTTGCCCTCCAGTTGCTGCTTTAATCGTAATTATTTCCGTTTCGTCTGTTGTTTCATTACTTTCACTGCTTTCACTGCTTTCATTACGCTCTACTCTAGAAGCGGTCTTATTCCCACATCCTGTTAAACCAACGATCAATACTGCTAATGCTACTAATACTTGAATTGCTTTTTTCTTTTTCATAATTTTCCCCACTCTTTCTTTTTCATTTCCTAGTAAATTAGTATGTTTACTATGTTTTGAATTATATTTTATATTCACTGATCTGTCAATATAATTTAATGTTCTATACAATAGTTAATAAATATGGCCAGTTATAGTTAATTACTATAACTGGCCATATCGCTTCTTTATCTTAATAATTTCCTTATCTTGTTAATTTCTTTATCCAAGTTCCATGATTTGCTTTTATATATGCTGGAATTCCTTTAAAAATTTGATCTGCATTTAAACAACATACTACAACTGCAGGCGATGCTTTTACCACAAATGCCATAAAAAAAGAAATCGGAATTACAATTAACCAAATGCTAATCAAGTCAACTTTAACTACATACATCGGACTTCCCCCACCTTTAATAATTCCATAATTTGTTGGCATTTGATATGACATTCCCACAAATACAACGCTTAAGATAATTAAAAAATCATTTGCCATAGCTTTTGTAGAATCCGATAAATCATATAGGCTAAGCACTGGAATTCGAATAAAAAATAAAATAATCCCTCCTATAATTCCAATTACTACAAATAACTTCTGCATTTCTTTTGCATATAGCTTCACCTTCAACATATCACCTGTTCCTATTGTTTTACCTATAATCACTGAAGCTGTAGCTGCTGCCCCAACTGCCATTGATTTTACTATAAGAAATAATGTTGCTGCCGCGCTATTTGCAGCAATTGCCGCACTATTCATATGCCCTAAAATAACCGTTTGCAATGCAGTATTCACTCCCCACAATCCTTGAACAAAAACCATAGGAGCTGTAATTTTTATATAATCTTTTGCATAAGGCATTTCCAATTTTTTATAATCACTAAGTCGCAATTTTAGATTCTCTTCTTTTTTTAGAATATAAACAAGCAAAATTATTAATTCTAAAATTCTTGCTGTCAAAGTTCCAATTGCCGCACCTTTTGTACCCATAGCTGGAATTCCAAATCTTCCAAATATACAAACATAATTAATTCCACAATTTACAAAAAACGTTACAATCGAAAGATATAATGCAATTTTTACAACCTCTACACTTCTTAATGTTGCAAGCAATATCATACTAATCGCAAAAAAGATATAACTATATCGAATAATTCCTATGTACGATACAGCTTCCTCAACAATTGTTATATCTGGTGTAAAAACACCTAATAATTGATATGGAAACAAACTAACTATTACAAATAGTATGATGGCTAAAATCACACCACAATACATGGCTGTTGCTGCAATTTTTTTCATGGGTTCAGTTTGTTTTTTCCCCCAATATTGACTACAAAAGATAACAAGCCCCTCTCCCATTGCAAATAATATTTGTTGAAAAATAAATTGTATTTGATTTACTGTTGCTACACCTGCTAAAGCAACTTCACTATATGCTCCTAACATCATATTATCCGCTAAGTTTACACTTAATGTTATGACATTTTGTAACACCAATGCCACATACATTACGAAAAATGTACTTAAAAACTTCTTATCTTTAAACATTTTTTTTCGTCCTATCTTTTGATATTATATTTCTTACGATTCAAACCAACCTTTTGTTTTATTTGCAAAACGTACCAACATCAACATTACAGGTACTTCTACCAAAACACCTACAATAGTTGCCAATGCCACTGGACTACCAGTTCCAAAAAGTGCAATTGCAACTGCTACAGCCAATTCAAAAAAGTTGGATGCACCAATCATTCCAGCAGGTGCTGCAATTCTATGTGGTAATTTAAGAAGTTTACATGCAATATATGCAATGGTAAAAATAAAAATTGTCTGAAGGATTAATGGAACTGCAATTAAAACAATATGCAAAGGATTTTGTAAAATAACTTCTCCTTGAAATGAAAAAATAATTACTAAAGTAAGCAATAATCCAATTATTGTAATATTGTTGAATTTCGTAATAAAGCTTTTTTGAAAATATTCAATTCCATGTTTTTTCGTAACAAAATGACGGGTAAGTACACCACCCGCAAGTGGAATCACTACAAAAAGTACTACAGATAAAAGCAATGTGTCCCATGGAATTTGTACCCCACTTACACCAAGCAAAAATGCTACGATTGGTGTAAATGCTACCAAAATAATAAGATCATTTGTTGCAACTTGTACTACCGTATATGCCGCATCTCCTTTTGTCAAATGACTCCATACAAATACCATCGCAGTACATGGTGCAGCTCCAAGCAACACAGCTCCTGCTAAGTAATCGCGCGCTAACTCTGCTGGTATCAATCCTTTAAAAACCACAAAAAAGAAAAGCCATGCAATGCCAAACATTGTAAAAGGTTTTATTAACCAATTTGTAATCCAAGTTACAAATAGCCCTTTGGGATTTTTTCCAACTCTTTTTACACTTTGAAAATCCACTTTTAACATCATCGGGTAAATCATTAACCAAATTAAAATTGCGACAGGGATCGAAACATTCGCATATTCAAATTGCCCAAGAACTTTTGGAATGATTGGAATAAAGGTTCCTATTGCAATTCCTACAATCATACATAATACGACCCATACAGTTAAATATCGTTCAAAAAATCCAATTCCATAATTTTTTTCTTTCATTCTTCTCTCCTTTTTTATAACTCTTACTAATTACAAGTCTATTCTTTATACATCAAAAAAATTCGATATGTTTATTAATAGAAAACCATCCTATAGATGGTTTCTCTTCCCTAGCATTCATCAAGAATCTGCTCAGCATTAGGTGTTGTTAATTCTATTAACAAATTTGCGGCATTCTTGTTCCCATTTTCACTCAAGCGGTAGTGTATCCATTTTCCCTCTTGGCGACTTTCTACAATACCAGATTCACATAAAATTTTCATATGATAGGACAAAGAAGATTGACCAATTTCCATTCGTTCTATCAGTACACAAGCACATTTTTCTCCACTTTGAAGCAGTTCTAAAATTGCAAGACGTTTATCATCACAAAATGCCTTAAATATCTTAACATTTTCTGCATGTGTATTATTCAAGTCATATCACCTCAAATCAATTTTTTTCGATATGTATAGTATATATATTCCCACTATACATGTCAATAAAAATGCAACTCAAACGTTGTTTTATATTTTTAACAGATTATTTGCGTATTTTTATCAAACAACGTTTGATAACCAAAATACAATGCTCCAAAACTGGCACAAGTAACTACTGTACATATTGCTATGATAATGGCAATTTGATATAAAATAGCTGTAGTAGGAAGAGTTCCAGCCAAAATTTGTCCAGTCATCATCCCCGGCAAAGAAACAATTCCCATTCCTATCATAGAATTTAATGTTGGTAACATCGCTGTTTCAAGTGCTTGCGAAACAAACGGCAGCAAGATTTTCTTTGGTGATGCCCCCACACAAAGCAAGGCATTGATTTTAATTCTCTGTCCCATCAACCCTTCTTGAAGTGTTTTAATCCCAAGAGAGACTCCTGTCATTGTATTGCCCATTAACATACCAGAAATTGGTATTGCGTATTGAGGATTAAAAATGTTTTCACCAACTACTGCACAAACAAAAAATACAAGAATTACAACACCTGAAAAACCTATAGAAACAGCAATTATAAGTTTAAAACGATTGTTAAGGTTCTTATTTTTTGATAATACACGATAAATTGTAAAAACAATCATTGCAACAAGATATGTGATCGTAAACATAGGATGTGGATTTTTAAAAATATATGTAAGAATTAATCCTGCAAGAATGAGTTGAATTGTCATTTTTATACTAGCTGTTATTAATAACTTTGTTTTATCAATATGACATTTTTTCATAATTGCTATCACAAGTATAAGCAATAAATATACTAAGACAAACTGTCCTATCTGCAGCGTTACTATTTGATTCATTTCTTTTCTCCCAATTTTATTATATAATCTGAAAACTTTTCAATTAAACTATCATTGTGACAAACACAAATAATAGTAATTCCCTTTAACATACAATATTCCTTTATATTTGCCAAAAGAGTAATGGATGTATTTTCATCTAATGCTGCAGTCGGCTCATCTAATAACAAAACCTTTGATGCTAGTGACAAAAAAATAGACAAAAACACTCTTTGACGTTCACCACCTGATAATATTGTACAATAATCAGTGGCGGAAAAATCAAGACAACATATTCGAAGAAATTCTTCTATTTTTTGAGAAGATAGCGGCTTTTCTTCCCTTGCATCATAATAAAATCGAAAATTTTCTTCTATTGTATCATCAAGAAGAAATACTTCTTGCGGAACTAAAAGAACTTTTTTTCTATATTGTAGTACAGGTAGTTCTTCAATGTCTTCATCCTTATATACTATTTTCCCTTGTGACGGCAGTACTGTTTTATTTAATATTTTTAAATAACTACTTTTTCCACAGCCACTTTCTCCCGAAATAAAAGTCATTGCATTTTCAGCAATATTTATTTCTGGATATTCAATAAAATGATTAAACCTTAACCCATCTTCTGAATGAATAATTCCCATACCATTTCTCCTATTGAGCATCAAATGTATTATCAATTAATATCATTCCGCCCTTTTTCTTAAAACCTGTATTCCACAAATCATCAAATCGTAACCATTGTTTCATACCATATGTTATTACATTCACATAAAATCCATCTGCACATTCTTCATATCCAGTTATCAAAAACCAATGCCAAGTAAGATGTTTAAATTTCCGATTTTTATGACGCAATAAAAGATATGGAATTACTTTCTTTTGATCAATCTTATTTTTTATTTCAAGGATTGCATTCTCTACTTTTTCTTCCCCTGAAAATTCAGAAATTCTATATTTTTTATTTGTTACACTTTGTAAATAGTTATATAAACCATCCACATAAAGTTTTAAAATAGTAATTCCACCAAAACGTGGTTTTAAATAACGTTTCATACATTTGATAAATATGTTATATTCTGAAAAACTAAGGTATTCTTTATTATACGGATATAAACTTTCTTCATTATGAAACACTGTTAAAAAAATGCATAGATCACACGCAGTAACTGCTGCACAACCGGCAATTCGCATAATTGGATCTGTTAGTTTGCTTTGATTACCTCCTAAAGTGTCTTCTATATTAAAATATTGTAATTCGTTTTTCATATTGTTGCTCCTGTGTTTTATTCAATTTCTATGCATTATACGTTTCTTTTTGTTTCCTTGCAACTTTACTCGTATCTTTTTAATTCTTCTCCTTCATAAAACAACTTTAGTTCGAATGGTTGATTTTTAGAGTCAAGCAATTTTCTCAAGAACACTTTATCCCCTTCCCATAAATTTAAGTCTAAAATGTTCTTTTTCTCTATCCACCGAAGTTCTCCCTCATCACATTCAATAAGTTCTCCTATAAATTTTGTTGCTGTATACAAATACATTATTTCATCTTCATAAATATCCGAAAAAAAATATATTTTTCCTCTAAATTGATATTCTAATAGTTCCAATCCACTTTCTTCTCTCACTTCTCGAATCAAACATTGATCTGGTGTTTCCTCCTGTTCCATCTTGCCACCAACACCTATCCATTTATCTTTATTTGTATCATGTTCTTTTTTATTTCTATGAAGCATCAAGTACATTTCATCTTTTTCAATGTAACAGAGTGTTGTCTTTTTCATATTTCATATAACCTTTCTATTATCCAAACACGTAATTCTTTTTAAACCCTACCTTAACGCTATTTTATTGTATCGAACTTCTCATATATCGTCAAATATAATGCAAAGGAAAAATATGTATATGTTACGTAATGATTTTGTAAACACAGCGATTCAACTATAAAAAAATAGAAAGGTCAAACGACCTTTCTATTTTTTGTCTATTGCTTTTATGCATCAAGTCCTGCATGATATCCCATGTAAACTGCATTTGTAATATTACTAGGTCTTACACAATCCCCAATTTCTCGAACAATCGGTGCAGCATGTAACAATTCATTTACCGCTTCACGATTTGCTCTTTGTCCAACTGCACAAATCACTGTTTTTCCTGCAACAAGTACTTCTTTTCCTTCTTCATCTTTACAGATAACACCTTCATTGGTAACTTCAAGACCTTGATAAGAAGTATGTACTTTTACATATTTATCTATCATTTGCATTAAGATCGGACGATGTCTAATATTTGCATCTGGTGCTAATGTATCTCTCATTTCAACAAGATGTACTTCTTTTCCCTCTTGCGCTAAGTGGATGGCACATTCACAACCTGCTAATCCGCCTCCAAGAACAACAATGCTATCTCCAACTTTATCTTTTTCCAAATAGTAATCATTGATGATTACTACATTATCCCCATCTATTCCTGGAAGATTTGGAACGATTGGGTTAGAGCCAACTGCAATGATTAGTACATCTACTTGTTCTGCTTCTACATAACTTTCTGTTACTGTAGTATTACAACGAATTTCCACACCTTCTGCAATTGCTTGTGCTTTTAATGCTACACCAAGCTCATACATTTCTCGTTTAAAATCAATTGCTTGTTCACATTTTAAAATACCACCAACTTCATCACTTTTTTCACAAAGAATTACTTCGTGACCTCGTTTTGCCGCTGTAACCGCTGCCTCTAAACCAGCAACTCCGCCACCAGCTACCATTACTTTTTTCTTTCTTATTGCTGGAATCACTTGTGTCCCTTCGATTTCACGACCAATCAATGGATTCACAGTACATCTTCTTGTTTGTGTAGTAGGACGTTCTGCCATACATGCAAAACAACGAAGACATTTTACAATTTTATCATCATTTCCAGTTACTACCTTTTCTGGAAGATATGGATCTGCAAGTAAGGCACGTCCCATATATACAACATCTGCTTTTCCAGATGCAATGATTTCTTCCATTTGTTCTGGATCATTTAATCCACCAATTGTTGCAACTGGTTTCTTTACGTGTTTCTTAATTTCTTCTGCAAGATACACATTCATTCCATGTTCCGAAAACATTGAAGGATGTGTTGTAAAGAATCCAAATTGATAAGAACCTGCTGATACATGAATTAAATCAACATATTCTTCTACCGCTTTTGCAACTCGTACTCCCTCTTCAAGATCATAACCACCTTCAAATAACTCTGAACCACTCATACGAAATTCGATTGGAAACATTGGTCCAACTGCTGCACGAACTTCTTTTAAGATTTCAATGGTAAATCTCATTCTATTTTCAAAAGATCCACCATATTCATCTGTTCTATGATTAAAGTAAGGAGAAATAAATTGATTTAATAACCAAGTATGTCCACCATGAATCATAATCATTTCGAATCCTGCTCTTTTTGCTAATATTGCAGTTTCTCCATAACGTTTTACAATATCATCAATCTGTTCTTTCGTAAGCGCTGTTACTTTCATTCCATCAGGTCTTTTGCCATCACTAGGACCATATTGTGTTAATGATTGTTTCTTATTTTTGTCTGCCATATAGGTTCCTGCATATTGACCGGAATGCGAGAATTCAACACTTGGTATCGCTCCATGTCTTCTAATAGCATCTGCTGTAAATGTAAATGCTGCAAGAGAACCAACTGTAGCAAGGTCTAAGTGCAACATATGAGATCCTTCTGTTTCTGGATGAATTACGACTTCACTCATTGTAACTGCTGCTGCTCCACCTTTTGCACGAAGTTCATAAAATGCTTTTGTTCTTTCACCTGGTACACAATCCGCGTTAATATCTGTCGCACCAATTGGTGATGCAAACATACGATTACGGAAAGTTACATTTCCAAGTGTAATTGGTTGTGATAAATGTGGGTATTTACGTTCCATTTTTTCCTCCTAGCTCTACGCTTCTTTTTTTCTTAATGCTTTATATATAAATGTTAATACAAGTCCTACGGCACTGAATGCACCTGCAATTAAAAATGCTCTTGAATAAGATGCATCTGTTATATAAATTGTTCTCATCGCTGTCGGTCCAAAGTAACCTGCTGCTGCTAAACCAATAAACATAATTCCATAATTTACACTATTGTTCTTACCACCAAATTGATCTGCTGTAAATCCTGGGTATACGCCCATAAAAGAACCAAAACATAATCCTACAATTGCAATACCAATATAGAATGTTACATATCCACCTTCATTTGTAAGATATAAAGATCCAAGTCCAATAATCGCCATCACACTTGCTACTGTTAATGTATTAATACGTCCAATTCTATCCGATAAAAGCCCTGCAATAATACGTCCTGCTGCATTGAAAAATGCAAGAATAGATACTGCTGTACTTGCCATTAAGGCTGTCATTCCAACAAGATTTGTTGCTACTGCTGACGCTTGTGAAATTACCATCATTCCACTAAATGCTCCACATGTAAATAAAATAATCATGACATAAAATACTGGAGTCTTAATCATTTCTTTCCAATCTTTATTAACAGTATTATTTGTTTGTTTTACTGGTACAGGTGGTGTCCACCCTTCTGGAATAAAGTCTGCTGGACATTGTGCCATTAAAAATGATCCACCACAAATAATAACTAAAAATACAATTCCAATAATTTTGAAGGCTGTTGCCGCATCAGACATTGCAACTATTGCAGTAACAATTGGTGGTAAAATTACAGACCCTAATCCATAAATAGATGTTGTAATTCCCCCAATTAGTCCTCTTTTATCTGGGAAAAATTTCATACAACTACTAACTGTTGTTCCATAAGTCATTCCTAGTCCAAGACCAAAAACTAAACCATATGTTATAACTAACATTCCTACGCTTGTGGCAAATCCAGATGCAATCATACCAACTCCAACCATAATTCCACCAACAAGTATGACTCTTTTTGGTCCCATCTTATCATTGAACCATCCTCCTGCGATCATAGTGATTGGCCCTACTGAGTTTGCAATGGTATAAACAATTGCTAAATCTCCTGTTGTAAGCTCCATCCCACTTAAATTGCTTAAATAGCTGGCCATAGAAGATGCAAATACGCTCCAAGCATAAATTGAGCCCAAGCATAAATTAATCAGACAGCTTGCAACTAAAATAATCCATCTTTTTTGTGTTAAATTTGTCATAAGTTCTCCTTTTCTTTTGTTCGTTATTTTTATAACAATCTTATGTGTCATTTTAACACGTACTTTTATACATGTCAATATTGACATGTATAGTTAAACATTTATTTTTAAGAATTTTATTTTTAATTTTTGTACAATATGCTATAATCTATGAAATGAAAGATAGCTTTTATTCATCTTTACTTAAAATAATGGGACGTGAAAAATGATGAGAAATTTAAAATATGCAATTTTAGGGTTATTGAATCAGTCTGATATGACTGGATATGAACTTATGAAACAATTTGAATCTACCTTATGCGAATTTTGGTCTGCAAAACATAGCCAAATTTACCCAGAACTAAAAAGATTAAACGAGGATGGAGATGTAGAATATAAAATAGAAATTTCTGGAACTAGTCTAGAAAAAAAAATGTATTCCATTACTTCAAAAGGAAGAGAAGATTTTATGGAATGGCTTTCTTCTGAAACGAAACCTGAGCCTACACCTAAAAATATAGCACGACTCAAAATATTTTTTTCTAATTGTCTTTCACCGAAAGAGCGCATGCAACTACTTCAAGATCAACATACCATGCACCATCTTCGCCTCCAACACTTAAGAAACAATCAAAAAAAATTCAAGGCAATTCCTGCAAATAATACTGATGAATTTGGCGATTATCTTGTTCTGTTAGGTGCCATTATGCGTGAAGAAATGAATTGTGAATGGTTACTAAAATGTATTGAAATGTGTAAATAAGATTACTAGAATAATAAAA
Organism: Lachnospiraceae bacterium; assembly: GCA_051653625.1. Taxonomy (GTDB): domain Bacteria; phylum Bacillota; class Clostridia; order Lachnospirales; family Lachnospiraceae; genus SFDP01. The sequence continues at coordinate 3,967 of JBOFWM010000086.1, read as the reverse complement.
AAAGGACAATCCCTGAAAGTGGATCGTCCTTTTCTTATTATTTTTTCAATTTAAATACATCAATTAATTGTTCTAATGTTGCAGATTCCTTTGCAATTTCTCGACTGCTTATTGCACTTTCTTCTGACATTGCTGTATTTTCTTCCACTACAGATGCAATTTGGGTTACTGCTTGTAGAATTTGATCAACAGCTTCTGCTTGCCCCTCTGAAGCTGTCGCAATACGTTCTATCTCTAATGCTAATTCACTTGTTTGTATACTTGACGCTTTGAGTTTTTCTGCTGTTCTATCCACCAATGCTCTTCCACGTTCTACCGCTTGTAGCGATTCTGTGATCAAAACAGACGATTCATTTGCAGCATTCGCACTTTGATTTGCAAGATTTCCTACTTCTGTTGCAACAACTGCAAATCCGCTGCCAGCTTCCCCAGCTCTTGCAGCCTCAATTGCTGCATTTAATGCTAATAAATTTGTTTGCGATGCAATTTCATTAATCGCACCAATAATTTGACTAATTTTTTCTGAAGAAATAATAATTTGATTCATTGCTTCAACTAGTAATTTCATGTCCTCATTACCAACTGTTACTTGTTGCCCTACTTCATATGCCAATTTACTTGCTTCTTTTGCTGATTTCGCATTATTATCAACCGTATTTGAAACTTCTGTTACAACCGCTTGTAATTCTTCCACTGCACTTGCTTGATCTGAAGCACCTTCTGAAATAGATTGTGCAGTATCTGCAATTTGTCTCGCACCTTGCGATAAATGTTCTGAAGAATTTTTAATGTTTCCAAACACTTCATTTAATCTAACTAAAGTTGCTGTCATAGAATGTTTAATTTGTTCAAATTCCCCTATATAATCCCCTTGCATTTCAAACGATATATCTGCATTCTCTAATCCGTTTACACATCTTGTTATATCTGTAATTACTTCAATTAAATAACTTTTCACTTTATGTATCGATGTAATCATACTACCAACTTCTGATTCATCCCCAACTAATTCGAATGGATGATTTAAATCTCCGTTCGCAATTGCTGACATTTGCTCATCAATTATTGCTACTGGGTCTATTAATTCTTCTTTTACAAATTTCAAATATTTTTTCAAACCAGATATTACTACTACTAATATTCCCAATGATAAAATACTTAAAAGAAAGCTTATCCATCTACCTTGTTTATTTTCTTTATTCATTCTCTCATTGATTGCGGCAATAAGCGCTTCTGTTTTCACTGAAATTGTATTAATTCCAGATACATATTCATTTCCATATAAAATTGCTAACGCTTCTGTTTTTTTACCCTTTTCCACTAAACTCATTGCTTCTTCTTCTAATGGAGTTAAACTATTGGATAGATTACCAATTTCTTCTATTTTTTTATATTCATCTTGAGTAATTCCGATTGCTTGCATATTTGCAATTGCTTCTTCTCTACTTTTTGTTGTATTCACTTCTTCCCAATAATTATTCACATATTTAACATCTCCAGTTGATGCATAGGATCTTACCTCTGACGTTAAATATTTAGACCCTTCTCTTAATTGAATGATATTCGAATACATCAGTCTTTGATTGGCCAGCAATCCTTTCAATTCTTCATTTTCAACAATTGTAATTATTAATACTAAAATCGCAACTATCAAAAGTATAATATTGCGTTTACTATAACTTTTGTTTTTTTCAGATTGTTTTACTATTTCTCTTTTCTTTTTCAATTCCTTACCCTCTCTTACCGTTTTTACTTAAATGGTTTATTTAGCATTTTAGCTTTTTGATTCCTACCCATATGCGTTAAATATTCATTGTTTATTAATAAACACATATTTATATTTAATACTTTTTTATTATAATATTTCTTTTGCAATTTGTCATCTCCTCTTTTATATTTTCACAAAAAAAGATTATCAGATTTTGACAACCTGATAATCCCAAAATTTCATTATTTTTTCAATTTAAATACTGCAATTAATTTTTCTAATATTGCAGACTCTTTTGCAATTTCTTGACTACTTGCAGCGCTTTCTTCTGACATTGCTGTATTTTCTTCTACTACTGCTGCTATTTGAGTTACTGTTTGTAGAATTTGTTCCACTGATTCTGCTTGTCCTTCTGAAGCTGTTGCAATACGTTCTATTTCCATTGCAAGTTCATTTGTTTGCTGACTTGATATTCTTAATTTTTCTGCTGTTCTATCAACTAATGACTTTCCACGTTCTACTGCTTGCAAAGATTCTGTAATTAACAAAGAAGATTCATTTGCTGCATTTGCACTTTGATTTGCAAGATTCCCTACTTCTGTTGCAACAACAGAAAATCCACTACCAGCTTCTCCAGCTCTAGCTGCCTCAATTGCAGCATTTAATGCTAAAAGATTTGTTTGTGATGCAATTTCATTAATCGCTTCAATAATTTTACTAATTTTTTCTGAAGATGTAATAATTTGGCTCATTGCTTCAACAAGTAATTTCATATCTTCATTGCTAACTGTTACTTGTTCTCCTACTTCATGTGCCAATTTACTTGCTTCTTTCGCAGATTTCGCATTATTTTCAACTGTATTTGCTACCTCTGAAACAACTGCCTGTAATTCTTCTACTGCGCTTGCTTGGTCTGAGGCCCCTTCTGAAATAGACTGTGCAGTATCCGCAATCTGTCTTGCACCTTCTGATAATTGTTCAGATGAGTCTTTGATTTTTGCAAATACTTCATTCAATCTTGTTAATGTTGCATTCATCGAATAATTAATTTGTTCAAATTCCCCAATATAACCTGTACCTGTTTCAAATGATAAGTCTGCATTTTCAAGTCCATTTACGCATTTTGTAATATCTGAAATTACATCTACTAAATAACCTTTTACTTTATGTATAGATGTAATCATGCTTCCAACTTCTGACTCATTCCCAGCTAATTCAAATGGATGATTTAATTCCCCATTTGCAATTGCTGACATTTGTTCATCAATTACTATAACAGGTTCAATTAATTCTTCTTTTACAAATTTCAAATATCTTTTCAAATCAAATATTACTCTAATTAATAATATTAATGAAAAAAGACTTATAACAAAACTAATCCAACTCCAAATTAAAATTTCACCATCTAACCTGTCATTAACTCCAGCAATAAGTGCTTCTGTTTTCACTGAGATTGTATTAACTCCAGTAACATATTCTGTTCCATATAAAATAGCTAAAGCTTCTTTTAACTTGCCTTCTTCAACTAATTTCATTGCTTCATCTTCTAAAGGAATTAAATTATTTGATAAATTTCCAATTTCCTCTATTTGATGGATTTCATTTTCTGTGATTCCAATTTCTTTCATGTTTGCAATTGCAACATCTCTGCTTTTAGTTGTGTTAACTTCTTCCCAATAATTATTTACATATTGAACATCTCCAGTTGATGCATAGGATCTTACTTCTGAGGTTAAGTACTGTGACCCTTCTCTAAATTGTATCGCATTCGTAAATAACTTGTTTTTAAAATCCATTCTTTGTTTCATATCGGCACTTGCAACAATTGATACTATAAATGCAATAATTGCAATAGCTAAAATTATAATATTACGTTTACTATAATTTTTATTCTTATCCGATTGTTTTATTAATTGTTTTCTCTTATTCACTATCCTACCCTCACTTTCGTATTTCTATTTATAATTCTACGATATAATACATGATATTACAAGTATAGAATGTATAAAATTATGTATGTTTTTAAAAATAAAAAGACACTTCCCCCAAAAAGTCGTGTCTTTTTATGATTACTGCTTCCTATTTACATTACACTTTCCTTGCAAATATTACATGCTATTTGTTCTGCCGGTCTATTCCAAAGGAAAGATACAACATATCCTACTAAATATATTGGAACAAAAGTAGTTACCATTCCTATAAAATATGCGATAATAGGAGCTTTCCCTAAAATAATTACATTAAAATAAGTTAAAATAA
>JBOFWM010000085.1:0-6724 GCA_051653625.1 Lachnospiraceae bacterium | reverse complement strand
AGGATAACTTGTTGAATGAAAAAATATTGTTATAGAGCAACCTGAGACAGGGGCGGAAGAGAATAATCAGATGTGTTCTTTTAACTCTGACGAGATGGAAGATATGTGTTATTTCCGGCAGGACGAGGCATGTGGAGACGGTTGTACTTTTATCGCGTGTTGTCCCACAAAACATATCAACATCAGTGTAAACTGGAAAATTAAAATTTATTGCTTTTAGTGGAGTATCGGATTCTCCGCAGGGAAAAATATCTATGTCTTTTATTAGCGAAGATATTAGAGATTTTTTCTCTTCATCATTAATAATATTATAAAGGCTATCAAAGTTTGAGAGCAAAGTATATATGTGTAAGCGTCAACTCAAGAGCGCCTTACAATAGTATCTCCAATTAGATATAATGCTCCTAAAACAACATTAGGAGGATTGTATTATGAAACTAGAACGCAAGTACACTTGCGAAGAAAAGAAAGAATTAGTTGCTGCATGTTTAAAAAGGGAAGGTTCCATAAATAGTTGGTGCAAGGAAAACAAGCTACCTTCGTCAACTTTTCATGACTGGTTAAAAAATATGGGCCCTCAAAGGAATCCTGTGATTTTATAGAACGATTGCCAGCAAAGAAACCACCTCTTAAGAAGTTTGAATATAAATTAGATGAGTTTGAAAGAATTTGTGATGTTTGTGGTGATGCATTAACCGAAATGAAAAAAGAGATTCGAAAGGAGTTAAAAATAGTTCCTGCTAAGATTAGTATTATTGAACATGTAACCTATATTTATAGTTGTAGAAACTGTGATAAAAATGGGGAAGCTGGATTTATCAAATTAGCTACGAGTCCTAAGGCATTAGTTCCTAAAAGCCTAGTATCAGCTAGTGTGATGGCACATATATTAAATCAAAAATATACCAATGCGATGCCTTTGTATAGACAAGAGCAAGAATGGAATCGTCTTGGCACTAATCTTACAAGACAAAATCTTTCTAATTGGACTATAAAAGCTGGTGGGTTATTAAAACCATTAGAAGCAGCACTAAAGAAGGAACTACTTTCAAATGATTTATTACATGCAGACGAAACAACGCTGGAAGTGTTGCATGAACCAGGCAATGAAACAACAAAGTCTGTCATTCTATATGACTATCAAGTTGGATGTAGCGGAAGCTTTGCAGCAAGGTATTTAAAAGACTGGGATGGTACTTATCTTCAAAAACTATTTGTAATAGAATCAAAGGCAGATGAAATGAATTTAAAACAGTATTAGATGAATTTTATCAATGGATCGAGGAGATATCAGTGAAAACTTTGCCCCAAAGTTTGTTGGGCAAGGCTATTACTTATGCCATAAATCAAAAGGAATATTTATCTAATTTTTTGTTAGATCCAGGAATTCAGCTTTCTAACAACTTGGCTGAGCAGTCTATAAAAATGTTTGTCATAGGTCGGAAGAATTTCTTGTTCTCTAACACACCTAATGGTCCTGGTGCATCAGCAACTATTTACGGTATCATACAGACTGCAATAGCAAATGATTTAAAACCATTATATTATCTAGAATATATTTTTGAACAAATGCAATTAAATAAAGATTTAGACATTGAAGATATCTTACCATGGTCAGATAAAATACCTGATATATGCAAAAACGTGAAAAAGTAGGGGAAATCCTAACACTTCACGTTTTTTATTTTGTCAATGCGGTCTTGAGTTGACGCTTACATTTTTGCAGGAATGGATACGTCGCCATATGAATCGGGTCAATTTGTTGGATCTAACAGAAAAATAACCAAACGAGGCTCAGCTACACTCCGCAAAGTAGGTTATGGAACTATGCGATGTTCCTGTTTAACAATACATAGTTAAAAAAGAATCAGAAGGTAAGGCGAAGAAATCGGCAAAGATAGCAGTAAGAAATAAGTTCCTTAGAATTTATTTCTTACGAATAAAGGAAGTATATAACGATATTTCAGAATAAATTATGTTTGTAAAAAAGACAAAAAATGGCTGCCATACGGACAGTCTATTTTTTGTACGCAAATATATCAAGAAATAAAAAAGAAAAATCAGTTAAGAAACTATTGACTTTTCTTAGCAGGTATTTAATACAAAAAGATAGAAATCGAAAGTAGATTAAAATAATGATTTATGGTTATGAAAGAGTTTCAAGAAAAGGTTAGGCAAAAGACAGTGACAGTTTAGAGGTACAGTAGAACGCTCTACGGTCAGCAGGAGCAACAGAAATATATGCTGATATGATTACTGGTACAAAGACTCACCGTCTTGAATTAGATACGGTCATTCGTAATATTATGTTGGCATTTGTTTATTTTGAATGTGACATGATTGTAGAAGCTACACAATAAGGTAGGTTATTGCAAAACAAAACCCAGAGTTTTGTAAGGGAAGACCGAAGATGTACAGTAAAAAACAAATAAAGAATGCGATTGAATTAATAAAACGATATTCCTATAAAAAAGGTTCAACAACAACTGGAATAAGCAAATTGAGAAAACGTAAAAAAATGAACAAAAAGAAAAAAGTAACTTATTATTTAATGTGTTACTTTTTTCTTACACTCTATATATCGGAGTTTAGAACAATAACTTAATACTTTTTTTGAAAAATATTATTTAATTATCGAGAAAATATTATCACTTTAATCGGAGGGAATGTATATGAATTTAGCACAACCAATCAAAAAAGTAAAAGATTTGGAAAAATTTAAAGGTTACTATAGAAAAATAAAGCCTAATCAAAGGAATGAATTATTGATTATTTTAGGTCTAAATACTGCTCTTAGAATTTCAGATATTTTATCCTTAGAATGGAACGCTGTTTATAATTTTGAAAAGAAAGAATATAGAAATCATATTATAGTCACAGAACAAAAAACAGGAAAAGTATCGCAAATATATCTAAATTCCAGTGTTTTAGACATATTAAGAGATTATAAAAGATGTTTAAAACAAAATAACAAAACAATAGAACCTAACACTTTTATATTTAATCATAGTAATAAAAATGTATCGATAACCAGAACACAGGCATTTCGTATTATAAAAGAAGCAGCTTATCATTGTGATATTTCGGGTGTGATTAGCTGTCATTCTCTAAGAAAAACTTTTGGTTATCATGCTTGGAAACAAGGGATTGAACCAGCACTTTTGGTAACGATTTTTAATCATTCATCGTTCGATATTACAAAACGATATTTAGGAATTGAGCAGGATGATAAAGATAAAATTTTCAAAAAAATAAAATTATAAATATAAGTTATAAACTGTCTAAAAATACCTGTAAAGCCTATAAAATAGGCTTTTTTTAGATTTCAAAAATGTAACACATTAAATAATAAGTTACACTTTTCTATATGACTATTATAGCAAATAATCATTTTTCATTTAAGGAGGAATCAAAATGCTTCGAATGTCAGTAAAAAATGGAGAGTATATCATGGTCGGTGATGATGTGAAAATTGTATTTTTAGGCGGTGGTGCAGGTCAGACAAGAATCATGATTGATGCACCAAAGGAAGTAAATATTGCAAGAAGCAGAGCCATTGAAAAAAGGATTGAAAACTCTGAAATTTTGGTAAATTTGCCAAAATATTACCCACAGGAAGAATATCCTGAAAAGTATAAGAAGAAATCAAAAGTAGTACTTGTAAGAAATGATTAGAGATTACATAAAATCATTTTCTGAAACAAGAGATAATATACCGAAAACCTAGGTTCGGTTATTATAGAGCGATTTTATGAAAGTAATCCGCATGCAACTACTGGAAGAAATCGCAAAAAAGCAAGTGTGTTTCAATTACATACTTGCATGGGTGCTTAAACAGCACACACAAAATTTAAAGTTACCAACAAAAAGGTAACACAACCAATACAGGAGCACGAATGCACCTGTAAATACAAAATTATGTATTTTAAAACATGGAGGTAAAATTATGGTAGTACAACACAATTTAAGAGCAATGAACTCTAACAGAATGTTAGGATTAACAGCAAACGTTCAGTCCAAATCCACAGAAAAACTTTCTTCAGGTTATAAGATTAACCGTGCAGCAGATGATGCAGCTGGATTATCTATTTCTGAAAAAATGAGAAAACAGATTCGTGGTCTTTCACAGGCTTCTTTAAATGCCTGTGACGGTATTTCCGCAGTACAGACAGCAGAAGGTGCTTTGAATGAAGTACAGGATATGCTTCAGAGAATGAACGAATTAGCAGTGAAAGCTTCTAATGGAAGTATGTCAGAAGATGACAGAAACTATGTTCAGAATGAAATTGACCAATTAGTAACAGAACTTGACCGTGTTGCTGAAACAACAAAATTTAATGAAACATACCTTTTAAAAGGTATGGGTGAGGCAGTTACAAAAACTTTGAATGCTTATGATGCAGGTCTTGCAGGTAAATTAACAGATAATGGTAATGGGACATCTACTTTTGTATTAGATAAAGCTTTGGAAATTGGAAGTAAAATTGAAATTGCAGGTAAGGAATATACTATTGACGATACCAGTGATAGAACAAAGACAGATGATGATTATGTTAGTGCTGTTAAGGCCGATACTATTACTTTAAAAACAGGTGACAGTATAACTGTTGATGGAAAAACTACTACTGTTGTTGATAAAACTGACTTGAATACAGCTAAAGGTGCAGGCTTTGGTTGGGCAGCAGATGATACTTTTACGGATTCTAGAGGTATCAAATGGACAGTAAAGGCAGACAATGCTACTAATTTGGGAGATGATACTACTTCTCTTGCAGATGCAAAAGAGGCTGGAGCAGGATTTGTAGAAATTGGTAAGATTAATGATATTATAGATGCAGGTTCCGTTATTACTAAACTTGGAACTAAAGTAGATGAATATGATCCTATTGAAGTTGTAGATACATTAGCAGATGATGAATATTCTTCTTTGAATGCTGATTTATCTGCTAAGGCTGTAAATGGTGGTACTACATCTCTTAAAGAAGGAGATGTTATTACACGTAATGGTAAAGAAATTACTGTAACAGAAGAAACGGCAGAATCCTTTGCTGATGTTTCTAAAGACATTATGAAGTTAGAAGCAGATGCAACAACACCAAAGAAAGTGTATATTCGTGATAAAGATGGAACGGAAAAGGAATATATAGTATCTACAAAGACAGATTTATCTGACTCAGCAGAATTGAAAGCTACTAGAGAAGACATTATTAATATGATTAAAGAAGGATATGATGTTAGTATTGGTAACAATACTTCTTATGAAACTATCTATGGTGTGGATAGTACACTTGAAGAAGATTCCGTTACGGCAACAACTGGAACAACGGCAACTGAAGTATATAAAATAATAGCTGATGAATTGGTAAAAGCAAACTCTATCGGTGCAGATACTGCTGCAACAGTTGTAAATAAGAATGACGGAACATTTGAAATCACCCAGGGAACAGTAGAAGTAAAAGGAGCGATTACTTTAAATCTTCACGTAGGTGCAGATGCTGATATGACAAATAAAATTAGTATTTCCGTTGATAGTATGAGTGCAGCAGGACTTGGAGTAAAAGGATTAAAGGTTAGCGGAGTAAATGGAGTAGAAGCTACTTATGCTATTGATGCGATCACAGATGGAATCCAGAGAGTATCCCAACAGCGTTCCACTCTCGGAGCTGTTCAAAATAGATTAGAGCATACAATTGCTAACTTAGACAATGTTGTTGAAAATACAACAGCAGCTGAAAGCCAGATTCGTGATACAGATATGGCAACAGAAATGGTTAAATACTCTAACAACAACATTCTTGCACAGGCTGGTCAGGCAATGCTTGCACAGGCTAATCAGTCAAATCAGGGAGTATTATCCTTACTTGGCTAATTAGTAAAAAAAGTTAGAAGTTCATAAATAACTAACCATAATAAGAGGGGTTCCGTTTGGAGCCTTTTTCTTTTTTGTGTAAAAAGATGTTCACCGCCGTATATAATTGAAAAAAAATATTTTTGGAGCTATCCTAGTTTGAAATGTAATTTTTATATGCTCCGGTGTTGGAGTTACAGGATTTCATAATATTAGTCCATATGTTTCGCCAAAAGGTGCAATAGAATCTTTGGCTAAATGTTTAAGCCTTGAATATAAAGATAGAGGAATTAGTTTTCATATAATCCAACCTCCTCTTACGAGAACAAAATCGACTGAACCATTTCCAATACCAAAAGATTTCTTAGCAAATCCACAAATAGTTGGTCGTGGTCTTGCTCGCCTGATACATAAAAATAGTTATTGTATTTGTCATTCTGTTATTCAGCAGGATCAAACTAAATTGTGAAATCTTTTTCCTCTTAATGCAGGATTAACTTAGAGTAACAAAACAGCTACGATATGCAAAAGAACAGGATAACTAAAAAAGTTATCCTGTTCTAAACTATTATGACTTTGACAATAGAAAAACAATTTGGGATGTTAATATCTTAAGCTTAAAAAAATCACTTTTTCGTGATAACATATTCTCATCTTTGACAGTTAAAAAAAGAGAAAGTCTCACAAGTACCACATATACGGTACTTGTGAGACTTTCTCTTTTCTTTTAAATGTGGTATTTTTCTCTTTTTTTGTAGAAGTGCAAATTTTTTTAATATTTCTCTGAGAGATGATTTGATAATCGGTTCTAAATCCAAATGATTCATGAAGCTTATCTGTTAAATCTGTTCTCGTATATGTTGGTGCATATCCATC
>JBOFWM010000084.1:0-6361 GCA_051653625.1 Lachnospiraceae bacterium | reverse complement strand
GAAGAAAAACTTTTAAACGTAAAAGACAAATTATGGAAAAAAGCAAAAAAATTATCTGAAATTAGAAAAAAACAAGCTGTGGAATTAGAAAAATTATTAATAAAAGCATTAAAGGAATTGAATTTTTCTTATGTGGATTTGAAAATCGATATAAATCAAGAAGAGCACATATCTAGTAAAGGATATGATTTTGTAGAATTCCTTATATCCGTTAATCCAGGAGGAGAAAAACAGCCTTTGAATAAGGTGTCTAGTGGTGGAGAATTATCGCGTATTATGTTAGCTTTAAAATCAATTATGGCTAAAAAAGAAGAAATAAGTACTTTGATTTTTGATGAAATTGATACAGGAATTAGCGGAAAGACCGCGTGGAAAGTATCTCAAAAAATGGGGATTTTAGGTAGAGAACATCAAATTTTATGCATTACTCATTTACCGCAAATTGCTGCAATGAGTGATCGTCACTTTTTGATTGAAAAAGTCGCAAAAGAAAATACTAGTACAACGTATATTCGTAAACTTCAAGAAGAGGAAGAAGTATTAGAAATTTCAAGATTATTAGCGGCCTCTGAAGTAACAAATGTAGTAATTGAAAATGCAAAAGAATTAAAAAAAATGGCAAAAGATACAAAAAAGTAATTCAATAAAATTTGGATATTTCCATATACTAAGAAGGATGTAGATAAATACATTCTTTTTTTTTATAAAAAATGATGATTTATCTTAGGAAGGAGTACAAAATACGTATGAAGCAAGTTGTAAAAATATCTGTAATAGTAGGAATATGTCTTGCATTTGGTTTATGGATTTATATAACATGGAATAACATTCCAAATACAATACATTTCAAATCAAAAACAGAACAACAAATTATGTTAAATGTTCCAGCAACTGGAAAAATATATGAAGAGCAAGTAATAGAAACTATTGCAACAGAAAATCAAAAAGAAATAAAATCTATTGATGTAAATTTAAACCATGAAATTAGTTTTTATGGAATAGAAGAAAAAACTTATAAAATGGATATTTTATTATTTGGTATCATTCCTTTTAAAAGTACAACATTATCCGTTGTAGAAGATACTTTTTTGACACCGGCTGGAACACCTATTGGTATTTATGTAAAAACACAGGGAGTACTTGTAATAGATACTGGAAGTTTTAAAAATACGAGGGGAGAAAATGTTTCACCAGCGGGACATTTACTTAAAGCAGGAGATTATATTATAAAAGTAAATGACATGGAAATAGAAAATAAAGCAGAATTTATTGAGATCATAGATACATCAAATGGAACGGATTTGATTTTAACGATTAAAAGAGGGGATGAATCATTTGATATTCGCATAACGCCACAATTAAATCAAAATAATGAATATAAAATTGGTATATGGATTAGAGATAATGCTCAAGGAATCGGAACACTTACATTTGTTGATGAACACTATAATTTTGGTGCATTGGGACATGGGATTAATGACCTTGATACATCAACTCTTATGGAAGTTGAAAATGGTGCATTGTATAAAACTAGAATTGTTGGAATTACAAAGGGAGAAACTGGAAGTCCAGGAGAGTTAACGGGAATGATTGCATATTCTAGCGATAACAAAATGGGGGACATTCTATATAATGCAAGGACAGGAATATATGGGACTATTGATTCAGGTTCCGTTTTGTTAATTTCAAATCCATTACAAGTAGCCTTAAAGCAAGAAATTGAATTGGGAAAGGCGCAAATAATATGTACAATTGATGAGACACCAAAGTATTATGATATAGAGATTATTGCAATAAATATAGGAAATGATAACATTAATAGGGAATTAGAGATAAAAATCACAGATCAAGAGTTATTAAATAAGACAGGGGGAATTGTTCAAGGAATGAGTGGAAGTCCTATTATACAAAATAATAAAATAGTAGGCGCAATAACTCATGTTTTAGTTCAAGATCCGACAAAGGGATATGGGATTTTCATTGAATCTATGTTAAATGGTCAATAGAATAAGTGATAAGTTTGTATTTTTTTGCGATAGCTAATACTTGCAACATAAAATAACATTCTTTTATAATAAGTGAGTAAATATTTGGTAGCATTATGTGGGAAAAAAAAGAAAAAAATTTAATGTTGGAGGGTGTTATGGAACAAATACACATGACTACTACTAAGGATAATGAAAGAGTGTTTAAAATATTGACAGATTTAATGAATACGGATAAAGAATTTCAAATTATGATTACTGTTCCATCAAGAGAACAAGAAAGGAATGAAGTTCCACAAACCTTTATGATTGGGAATGCTCAAAAGAATAGTATTCGTGATTTAGAACAAGATGTGACAGATATGATCCATGAAATTGGTGTACCAGCGCACATTAAAGGCTATCAATATTTAAGAGAAGCAATTATGATGTCAGTAGAAGAAATTGACATGTTAAATGCAATTACAAAAATCTTATATCCTACTATTGCAGAAAAATACGTAACTACTCCTAGTCGAGTAGAACGTGCTATTAGACATGCAATAGAAGTGGCATGGAGTAGGGGAAAAATGGAAACGTTAGATGGATTATTTGGATATACAGTAAATACAGGTAAAGGTAAGCCAACAAATTCAGAATTTATTGCCTTGATTGCAGATAAAATTAGACTGTTATATCGTTAAAAATACCTTTAAAAATATAGAAATATGATGTATAATATTTTTCATAGGATACGAAATTTAACAAGAAATTGGGGGAGAAAATGATGAAAAATATATTATATATTGCATCAGAAGGTGTACCTTTTATAAAAACAGGGGGATTAGCAGATGTTGTAGGTTCTTTACCAAAAGCACTTGATAAAGAATTTTATGATGTAAGAGTTATTTTACCAAAGTATTTATGCATGAAAGAGGAATGGAAAGAGAAATTAGAATTTGTAAATAATTTTTATATGGATTTTAATTGGCGAAATGTTTATGTTGGGATTTTACAAGCGGTATATGAGGGAATTACATTTTATTTTGTAGATAATGAAGGTTATTTTTCGGGACGTGTACCATATAGTGATGATGCATTATATGAGATTGAAAAATTTGCGTTTTTTTCAAAGGCTGCATTATCTTTATTACCGCTTGTTCAATTTAAACCAGATATTATACATTGTCATGATTGGCAAACAGGGCTTGTTCCAGTATATTTAGATGAACGTTTTAAGTATGGATCATTTTACTCTGATATCAAGACTATTATGACAATACATAATTTGAAATTTCAAGGAAAATGGGATATCGAGACGTTAAAGGCAATAACGGGATTGCCTGATTATTACTTTACTCCTGATAAATTAGAGGCATATAAAGATGGAAATTTATTAAAGGGTGGAATTGTTTTTGCAAACGCAATAACAACAGTGAGTGAAACGTACGCGGAAGAAATAAAAACACCATTTTTTGGTGAAAAGTTAGAAGGGCTTTTAGTAGCAAGAAGCAATGATTTAAGAGGTATTGTTAATGGGATTGACTATAGCGAATTTGACCCACAGAATAATCAATATATACAATATAATTATAATGCCATTAACTTTAGAAAAGAAAAAATAAAGAATAAAAAAGCGCTACAAGTAGAATTAGATCTTGAACAAGATGAAAAAAAATTCATGATAGGAATTGTATCTCGTTTAACAGATCAAAAGGGATTTGATTTGATTGCATATGTTATGGATGAATTATGTCAAGATAATATTCAAATTGTTATTTTAGGAACAGGAGATGAGCAATATGAAAATATGTTCCGCCATTATGATTGGAAGTATGGAAATAAAGTAAGTGCAAATATATATTATTCAGAAGAATTATCTCATAAGATATATGCTTCTTGTGATGCATTCTTAATGCCATCTTTGTTTGAGCCTTGTGGATTAAGCCAGCTTATGGCACTTCGATATGGAACCATTCCTATTGTTAGAGAAACAGGAGGATTAAAAGATACTGTAATTCCATATAATGAGCTTCAAAGTACAGGAAATGGATTTAGTTTTGCAAATTATAATGCACATGAAATGTTACAAACAATTCGATACGCGGAATATGTGTATTATAATAAGAAGAGAGAGTGGAATAAAATTATAGATCGTGCTATGTCAGCAGATTTTTCTTGGAGTGTTTCAGCAATAAAATATCAAGAAATGTATGATTGGCTCATTGGATAAAAAAGTCTGTGCAACTGCACAGACTCAGATTGTAGATTATCTCTGAAAAGTATTTCTTCTGGATGGTTTTTTCATAATTGTAAAAAATGTGCTGGAAGATGGTCAGTGGACAGTTATCGAATGGGTGGACAAGCTCGGTTTATGTGGCTGTGAGTTTTTTCAGGTGCTAAACGGAAAGATAATTGTGCAGAAAGGTTATTGGGATAGAGATAGTTTTCGAAAAATGAACTTGTAATCTGTAAGTTATACAAAAAATCTGTCAAATTTGCATGAAGTATTGATGTTATTTATGAAAAGAGTCATCACATTAGTTATGGTTATGGCATTAATGGTTTTACCATCTGTATCAGTGATTGCGGCATCAGGCAGTACAACAAAAGCTTCATCATCTAAGATGACCTTAATTCTTGATCCAAAAGAAAGGGGAAATTCAAGTACAGTATCAATTAACGTATCGGGTTTGCCAGAAAATGCGGTCATTACTAAAATGACAATAAATACGGGGACAATGACGTATTCGGGTGGAGCAATTGTTTGCAATTATCTTACAATTTCCGGAAATGGAAGAACGGAACAAGTGGCATGGACTGGAAAAGCAAATCAAACTTTGACAACAAGTAAATTTCTTGCAGCAAAAGCCAACGGAACATATACGCTTTCGTTTTATGGAACAAATATGAGTACTTTAAATTTGGGAACAAAGACATATAAACCATTTATAACAATATATTGGGATGATACATTTTAAAGTGCTTATGGTGTAGTAATGACAGTCATAGTATTGGAGGCATTATAATGCAGGTGAACACAACAAACATCTCTTTACAACAAAGACAGTTTGCAGGTACTGGAAGTATAGGAGGTGTACATTTACCAAATTTTAACGATAAATATGTTTATTCAAAAAAACATAGTGGAATAAGCGATTCAGAATATAAGAATCAAATTGTGGAACAAGCATACAAGGATTTTAGAAATGGTAAATTTCAAAACGATTCGGAAGATTTCAACCAACTTATGAAGAAATATACATCAGAAGTTTCACCAGATAGAAAAGGCATTATTACATCAGGTTTGAAAGCAATATCAAAGCAAAATCAAAACAAAATAAAGCCAATAGATTTTATAGCAACTTTGCTTGAAGGAAAAGTAAAATATCAAAATATACAATCTAGTAAAAGTGAGTATATTGAGTTTTATGATAAAAGTGGTGAAATGGTTGCTACATATTCTAATAATGGATGGACGATGTATACAACTAATGCAGAAGTTGCTAGACAAACAGATATGTGTTCAATATATAATGAAGCTTGGCGAAATGCAAAAAATAGTTTGCCAATTTCAAATAGTGACATTATAGAGAGTGATTCACAAGTAACATTTGAAGTGAAGGCATAAGCTTGATGAATGAAGAATTGAAACTATTATTAAAGGGATACCGATGTGGTATCCCTTCAGGCTGTAGACAAAACGGAGTTGGGATGTGAATCCTAACTCCGTTTTTCTTTGTAAATCATTAAATTCACTTAATTTGTTCAAAAACCAAGAAAAAAACGGATCTAGTAGTCCATTTTGTTGCTTCATTTTTGCTAACTTTTTCAAATTTATACACGCAAAAGTAAGCCCTACTTTCATTTCCATACGCGCTTTTCCATACATCTGTGTATATCTAAAACCATGATTTTCTTTTGCGGTTCCAAAGAGTCGTTCAATGGTTTCTTTCCTTTTTGAATACAATTCTTTCATTCCTAATGTATGCCTTATCTCTTCACATGTCTCCATATATGGTTCCCATATATGTTTGGTTATTACCTTTACATGATCTTTGCTGTTTGTGCATTGTTTGATATAAGGGCAAGTCTCGCATATATAACCACAGCTTTTATATTCTCTGTAACCTTC
The DNA here is from genome assembly GCA_051653625.1 of Lachnospiraceae bacterium. Classification (GTDB taxonomy): domain Bacteria; phylum Bacillota; class Clostridia; order Lachnospirales; family Lachnospiraceae; genus SFDP01. The sequence goes on along the minus strand of JBOFWM010000084.1, from coordinate 262 downwards.
TTTATTAGTCGTACTATAGTGTATCACCTGATTGTTAGGACATATATAACAGTCGTAATACTCATCATATACATATTCATATTTTTTAAAGAATCCTTCTTTTGTCATTGGACGTTTGTAAGGTAATAATGGTTTGATTCCATCATCAATCAGTAGTTTTGCTATTGCTGGGGTTTTATAACCTGCATCTGCAACAAGAATATCAATTCCTATATTTTTTATTTTATCGTATAACCCTTTAAATGTTCTACTATCGTGAAGA
>JBOFWM010000083.1:0-3505 GCA_051653625.1 Lachnospiraceae bacterium | reverse complement strand
TGTATTTTGTTATTGGCATAATTGGCATAAGGATTTTGCATGATACTCCCCCATTTTATCTATATTTCCTACGACCCTAATAATGCAGTTACTGCACTACTACTTGATTCTAATTTAGAAAGAGCAGTTTCCATAGCGGAAAATTTACTATACCATTTATCTTCATAGGCATTTAGCTTTTCTTGTGCCTCTGCAATTTTCGTAGTATAGTCATTATACTCTTCTTTCATCTTTTTGTCATCATAAACTGTCATAGAACTACTAAATTCCGTCATTTTCATCATATCATTTAATTTTGTATATAAGCTTCTTGATAACTCTGTAAAAAATGATATTACGGAATCAGGATCTGATTGAATAGCAGCTAACAATTTGTTATCTGCTGTTTGTACTGAAGCATCTGTTGCATCTGCATCCCCATCAATATGATATGCATTCTTTTCATTTGTTGCTGCATTAAAATAACCAAGTGTATTAATTCCAAAGTCTGATAAATAAAGCTTCTTTCCATTCACTTCAGCGCCACCGGACATAATGCTTTTCATCGCACTTGATACTGAGCTTAATGTCGTATCTCCCTTTAAAAGGGAATCTTTGATTTTATTTTCTAATGTTTCAATTTCACTTTCTGACATTGCTTCTTTTTCTTCATCTGACAGTGGCTCAAGCCCCCTAGTTGAATCAGCATTGTATAATTTATCCATTTCATTTATCAGTGCATTATATTCTTTCATAAATTTCTTAAGCATATCATAAATTGCACTTGTATCTTGTCCTGTAGTCAATGTTATATCTTCATCAACTACTTGCTTTGCTTCAATTGTCATGCCATTAATTTCAAAAATATTTGTTGAAGATGTAAAGATTGCACCATTCAATTCAATTTCCGCATCGACTCCATCGATTTTTTTTGCATCCAATCCAAGACCAAGGGCTTTCAATGTTGTTGCATCTCCTGTTATGTTAAAGTCACTGTCTTTTCCCGAAGCAGTAGATGCAATAAATAACCGTTGTGTACTTGCATCAAACTTTGCATCTACACCCGCTTCTTTAAGCGATGATACAAGACTGCTGATAGTTGTAGTTTCATCAATGTTTATAGTTTTACTGTCTTCTCCTACTTGAATCGCAAAAGAACCTGCGGCGATTCCTAAGCTATTCATTACATTACTCCCTGATGTTAATTTCTCATCATTACGCGCCTTCATTTCGCTCCCTGTCATGTATCCCGATTTAGCAAGCTGATTAATTCTTAATGTTTGTACGCTGTTCATTGCTGAAGAAGATGCGGTAACACTTACTGCATTCGCATTAGAAGCTGTTGTTGCTTTTTTTGTATATCCATCTGTAAATCTTAAATTTCCTAATGTTCCTGAAACAAGATTTTTAAGTTTTGTATTTAAGTTACTCCAAGCTGTTTGTTTCCATTCAAGTTTCGTTTGTTGCTTTTTTAGAGTGGTAACTTTCGTGCTTTTTGCTTCCACAAGCTGTTTAATTATAGACTCTGTATCAAGTCCCGAACTCATACCTGTCAATCTTATTCCTGCCATATTATCATTCCTTTCTTATATAAGACTATCGTCTCTCATCCACAAGAATACCTGCTAACTCCCATGCTTTTGCAATCATATCCAATGTTTTTTCAGCTGGAATTTCTCTTATTATTTCTTTTGTCTCTTTATTGATGATTTTAATTGTAACGCGATTTGTCTCATCATGAATTCCAAAAATAGCCTCTGAATCCGACATATTGCGATTTAAATTTTCCACTGCTTTTTTGATTGATTCAGCACTCACATTGTTTGCTTCTTTTTTATTATCTGAAAAATGCTCTTTGCTCTCTTTTTTTGTTGCATCAAATGGTTCTTTATTCGTCTTAGCATGAACTTCTTTATTTGGTTGATTTGTACTTGTCGGACTAATAGTTGTTGTTCGATTTATTGGTTCAATTTTCATTTCACTCACTTTGCCCCTTTCTAACACATATATTATAACAATTTCTTTAACGCTTCCATTCCTTCTACATTCATTGCCTCAGTATTTGCTTCTTTAATCTGCAAATAAACTTCTTTACGATAAATTGGAATTTCTTTCGGTGCTGCAATACCAACTTTTACTTGATCACCTTTAATTTCTAAAATAGTAAGCTCTATATCATTATTTACAATAATGGCTTCACCTTTTTTTCTTGTAAGGGCTAACATGATGACTCACCCTCCTTCTTTATTGCTTCAAGTATATCATAAATAGGGTATTTTACAAGATACTCTTTTCCATCTACAATAATTTGACATGCTTTTTTGTCTTCCGCATTTATAATAATCGGAGCCTGTAAATTCACACTCATTTTTTTAATATCTTTTGGAATGGAAATTGTTGTTAGAATCAAAGTGTTATTCTCTTCTAATGTTCCAAGTTCTTTTAATAAGTCATCTTCAATCATAGGATTATAGTCCTTTTTCACAAAAAGCGGATCAATAACTGGCATTGCAAATGTAGGTTCTTCTATAGATTGTAGCCAATGTACAAATGCATTTGCTCCATTTTCTTCATCATGAATTAATGCAAATCGCTTTAATTCTGGAAATCCTATAATACCTTTTGGAAATGTAATTATACTTTCTTCTGCTAATTCAATTTCACCAAAAATTCTTGTTTGTAATAACATAATAATACCCATCCTTTAGATAAAGTTCATAAGTGTCGTTTGTAGTATTTTTCCCGTAGCGGAGAGTGCTGCATTATACGTTAATTCTGCACTTGTAAGTTTGATTGCTATCTCTTCAATATCAATTTCTTCATTTTCTGAACGTAACGTTTCATAACTTGTTTGTTGTGCTAACAAACGGTTAGAAATAAGTTCTAATCGACTTCCTCTCGTTCCAATTGCAGTAACCTCTTGTGTAACTGTGTTAAGATGTCCTTGTACTTTTGTAATTCCCGATTGAAACAAGGAGTTTGTGTTTTCCTTTAAATATGTCAATGCTTTATTTGCAGCATCCAGTTGTTTTTGAATCGTTTCCTTTTGTGTATCAGAATAGTTACCATTTTCCATCATTTTTTCTAACTTGGTGACGCTTTCTTCCATTGCAATTTCTGCTTCTAATGCTAGTATCAAATCATCAATTTCTCTTCCGATATCATGAGTAAATATATCATTAGCTGTTGTATTTACTTGTACTGTTTGATTTGCCCCAACATCATATGAAATCTCTTGTTTCTTTGTGTTTCCGTCTAAATAATCTTTATTATATGAAATGTTACTATCTTGATCCGTACATGCAAAATAATGTTCTGGAATCAAATCATCTTTCTCCCATTTAGATTTCTCATAAGTGATACGAAATTCTGCTTCATCCATTTTTGTTTTTGGATCATCTGATAATTTTTTTAATGCTTCATATACATTTTTACCAAGAAGCATTTCTCCTGTTTCTTTAATTACCACCACATCATCATCCCCAAGGGTCTCATAAGGATTTGGATCATCATATTTTGATGCTAC
>JBOFWM010000082.1:0-3571 GCA_051653625.1 Lachnospiraceae bacterium | reverse complement strand
TATCATATATAAATATTTCAAGTTCCTGATTCCAGAAACGTTACTTAAAAATGCAGGTTCTTCAATGATAATTCCTGCAGATTTCATCATTTCACCACTCTTTTTTTCTAGTTCATCTATATATATTTTTCCACTGTCGTTTGATATCAATCCACATATCGCTTTAAATAAAACAGTCTTTCCAGCACCATTTCTTCCAATTATTCCAGTTATTTCTCCTGATTTACATTCAAAATTTACATTCTTTAATACCTGTGTATTGCCATAATATTTGTCTAGCTTTTCGCATTTAAGATTCACTTTTTCCCTCCTATTATATAAATCACGTAGAAATACTGTATATGAAAAAGCTTCTAAATTTAATAGTGGCACTAGTACCTCTTTAGAATCTTATGTTGAAAATATGGTACAGATTGCACTTGCGGAAGAAAAAGCAGATAGATTTGAAGGTTTATCGGAAGATGATCGTGGAAAAGAAAACTTTAATAAATACAATAAATGGTTTCCAAGTACTCAGGGGAATCCATGGTGTGCATGTTTCGTATCATGGTGTGCAAATAAGGCGGGACTATTAAATGTTTCTGGTCAGCTTGGCTTAGTACCTAGAAGTGTTGCGGTTGCAGATTATTTATCCTATTATCAGGCACAAAATCGTTTTGGAAATAAAGCGGATTATAAACCCAAAAGAGGTGATGTGTTTATTAAGAAATCTAATGGTTCATCTCATGTAGGAATTGTAACTGGTTATAATGCACAGACAAATGAATATACTACTATCGAGGGAAATACTTCGGATGATACAGTTAAACAAATAACCCGACCAATGAACGATTCTGGTCTTACAGGATTTGGTATTAACACTCGTTAATTAGGGGCAAAATTAAAAACTGCAAATCAACTAATCAGTAGCTGGTTTGCAGTCTTTTTTTATTTATAAGTATCTAATTGAGCTAGTAACTGAAGATTAGCAGTTTCGTATTCATTGAACACTGCCACATCAAACTCCTTAGAATCAACTTCTGGTAAATACCAAAGCTGACTTAAAAAAAAGTAGTTTAAATCAGTATCTTTAAATGTATATCCATGTCGAGCATATATTTCATTTTTTGCAAGATAAATAATAAGAGGAGGGACATCGTCAAAGTCTGATATTTGATAATATTTTGTATCCGTAGCATAGAGTGATTCAATGTACATGGAAATATCACGGACTTCTCGTACATTTTCCATGAATTGAAGATATTCAGGATAAAAAGAGCAACTATCTGTATATGCTTTTCTTTTTTCAAGTTCTTCAAGAACTTGACTTTCTTGCCAATTGCTACTGTATTTTTGTAAAGTTGTATCCGGCAAATTACTTTCATCAGAAATAGATTCCGTTTCGGCGACTGTTATAGAATCAATCATAGGGATAAGATTATAGGAACCGCTGATTCCGTAACCACTAGTATTTTCTTCACTCATTATAAAATCTTTAACTTCGATTGTAATTTCGTCATCATTCAAATGAATAAAAAGGGTACCACTATTTCCCCACCCGTCATCAGTAAATGAGTAGGAACACTCCCCATCTGTAACAGTTCCTTTTATGTCATTTATTTCTGCAAATCGTTCGCTGGTTCCCTGTTGTGAATAAAGATATCCGTTTATCTCATTGCCATTTACTATTTCAATATGGAATTCAGTACCACCATTTTTCATAATATCTTCATTGCTTTGTCCATTTGTAGACCAGTATCCACTGTATTTTTGATAGTCGGCATTCTGTACATTTGAATCACTGGTTTGGTTTGGTGAATCAGTTTGGAAATCGTCAGTATTATTTGATAAAATATCATTATTGGTATTTGATAAATTGTTGCATGCAGAAATGAATGTACAACAAAATAGTAAAATGAAAAGCATAATTTTTTTTCTCATAGTTTCGCTTCCGATCATATTTTTCATATAGAATAACAAAAGTGCTAATTTAAGTCAAACGATATTGTAAACTAGGTTATAGAACATATTAAGTCTGACAAACAGGAAATAGAAATATATAAACATCCCACACTTGGAATTATTTTGGTCATAAATGGAGAAATACAACATATACAAAATTACCAATGTCCGTACCATGAACTTTTAGTTCATTTACCAGCCAGCTTTATTGTAGAACCTCAAACAGCACTTATTATTGGTGGTGGGTCTTTATTTGCAGCATATGAACTATTAAAATATCTGTCAATTAAGAGTGTGTTTTTATGCGATTTTGATTCAACCATTCTACAATTAATGAAAAAATATTATTCGCACGCAAGAGAAGTTATGAATAATCCAAGATTTCATTTTATAGAGCAAGAAGGAATTGACTTTATACTTAATTGTACAAACCAATATGATTTAATCATAAATGATTGCTTTAATCTATTAGCAATGAGTAAACAGTTGAATATTTCGCTATACTCGATGCGTCAAAAAAATTAAGTCCAATAGGTGTATGCTCGGATATTATCTATCGCCATATTTTTGATGGACAAATCACTCATAATTCGATATCTGAAATAAAAAAAAAATAGTAAAATAGCATTATCCCTCGTAACCATACCAGAATATCCAGGGGTTTTACATATAGAAACAATATAGGGCAATAGCCAATATTTATCTCAACAAGCGCAGGAAACTGTAAATACATACCATAAAAAAGTAATTCATGATAAGTTATCTCCTTTTAATTACTATTGCCCTCGCAATATGGCATTTTATTTATACTTACCACCATATATAAAATCAAAATTATAGCATGAAATTATTGGTGAAGCTCATTGTTGGTGAAGGAGCCTTTATCGCATCATAAAATACCCTTACATTATTCCATGAAGGTGAAGTTGTTATTCTGGAAATTTCATTAAAACCTACCTCATCAATAACAAGCAGCTTATATTTGAAGAATTGTTTAATTTTTCGTTCTAAGGAACCTTCATTATCTTCTTTATTAATAACTGATAATTTTTCATGCATATCAAGAATTCCTGTATAGTTACCATTATAATTTTTTAATTGATCTACGGTCTTATTTTGAGTTTCAGTCTTACCTTTTGTCTGCGGACGTCTGGGCATGCAGGGTCTTGGTGTAATTCCATAATCTTTGCAAAATTCCTCAAACTTGGTATTTAAAATGGCGTCAGCTCCTTTATTAGTTCTAGCTTTTTGTACAAACTGTTTAAGATTATCAATTACAAGCTCTTGTGGTACGCCACCAAGTTCTTCAAATGCTTGTGCTAAAAATGTTAATAGATTGTCAGTTGTATTTTCTAAAATAAGATCTCTGTAATTAAATCTAGACCATGATAGTGTGAGTGTTGGAATATATATCGTAGTTATAGTTCCAGACACATCTACTAATTTAACCTTCTCTTTCAAATCAAACTGTGCTTGTTCCCCTTTTTTGTTTCAAATCGTGCCGTAAAAGTATTTGTATTATTGTTTTTAAATAATGTGTTTAATTCTGGAGTAGTTCTGATATATCTATTAAATGTGGAACGAGCACAAGTAATGCTATGTTCACGCTTCATAAAATAATACAAATGAT
>JBOFWM010000081.1:0-21090 GCA_051653625.1 Lachnospiraceae bacterium | reverse complement strand
GAAAGATAAAACAAGTTTTATTGTTGCGCATAGACTTTCTACGATTCGAAATGCAGACATAATTTTAGTCATGAAAGATGGACAAGTAATTGAACAAGGAAATCATGAAGCATTATTAAAACAAAAAGGATTTTATTATTCGTTATATGAAAGTGCAAATTAAAAGTGTATTCTAATGAAGCATTTATTGTCATATAGTTAATGTAAGAAATAATTTAGGTTGAATAATGAAAAAAAATAAAAACTATCTTTTCTTTTTCTTACTCTTTTTTTTCGTAGTTACAAATCATACATTATGTTATGCAAATGAAGAGACAAACATTAACTTATACGCCCAATCTGCGGTTTTGATGGATGCAGATTCAGGGCGTATTTTGTATAGTAAAAATGAAGAGGCATTTATGGCAAATGCAAGTACAACAAAAATTGTTACATGTATCTTAGCACTAGAACTTGGAAATTTAGAGGATCTAGTTTATATTTCTAAAAATGCTTCAAGAATGCCGGATGTACAATTGAATGCAAATGAGGGAGAATATTATTATTTAAAAGATTTATTATACTCCTTGATGTTAGAATCGCACAATGACGTTGCCGTTGCAATTGCTGAACATATTGGTGGGGATACAATAGGATTTGCTACTCTTATGAATGAATTAGCCCAAAAAGTTGGATGTGAAAATACTTTTTTTGTGACACCAAATGGTTTAGATGGTGTTGCAAGTGTAAAGACAGATACAGGTGAAATTGTAGAACAAAATCATGGAACTACTGCAAAAGATTTGAGCCTTCTTATGCGATATTGTATTATGGAATCACCACAAAAAGAAATGTTTTTAGAAATTACTAGAATGCAATCGTATACGTTCTCAAATTATAAAAAGAATGAAGATGAAACAATTACAAAAGGAACAAGAACTTTTTCTTGCAGTAATAAAAATGCATTTTTACAAATGATGGCAGGTGCACTAAGTGGGAAAACAGGATTTACTAATAAAGCAGGATATTGTTATGTTGGGGCATTAGAGCGTGATGATAAAACATATATTGTTGCATTGCTTGCATGTGGATGGCCAAATAATAGAACCTATAAATGGAGTGATACAAAAGCATTAATGAATTACGGAATAGAAAACTATCAAAAGGCATATTTAAATGATCTGGTTTTAGAAGAATCCTTTTTCGATCCTATTATTGTGAAGAACGGAAAAACAAATCATATTGGTGATATTGCTTATAGCAATTTATTGTTAGAAATGAAGTTTTCTTACGAATCCATATTGCTAAAAGAAGAGGATGACTTATATTTTGTGTATGATAAACAAGAGGAATTAGTTGCACCTGTTTTGAAAGGAGCTTGCATTGGAAGTGTAAAAATAATGCTTAATGATGAGGTGTTAGAGTCTTTTGAAGTTACAAGTGGCGATTCTATAGAGGAAATAGATTTTTACTGGTGCTTTTTTCAAGTAATGGAAAATTTTCTGATCTTTTCATAAGTTCTTGATGCTTAATATATAAGAATTGTGTATAATAAATACATAAATAAAATAACGTTATATGTTAAGGAGGATGAGTGTATGGATAAGAAAAAAAAGAATTATAATAGTATAAAATATAGCTTTTTTAAAATGTCATTAGCCCCTATCATCATTTTTAGTATCATTGTTTCAAGTGCGAATTATTTCTTTTTTTCGAATGCTATGTACAAAGAAGTAAAAACAGGACTAAAAGGAATGGCAAATGTACTTGCGCTTTCTTTTGATGTATTGTATGAAAAAGAGATTGGATTAAGTGAAGAGGAACTTACAGAATATGAGAAAGAAGATATGATTTTAAATCTTGATCAAGAGTTCATTGACAGAATTAAACAAAGAACGCAATTGGATATTTCTATTTACCTTAGAAACCAATTTATTTTCACCACCATTGAAAATGAAAATGGGGAAAGAGTTGTTGGTGGAACGGTGCATTCGAAAATTGTTGAAGATGTAATTGTTCAGAAAAAAGAACAATTTTATCGTGAACTTGGAATACAAGGAGCACAATACTTTGCCTATTGTTATCCAATTATTCAAAAGGATGGGAGTTGTATCGGTTTCATATGTGTAACTAAACCTACTAAAGTAGTAATGAACGATATTTTAGTGAGTATTGCGCCTAATATTCTAATTACAATTGTTGTTCTTCTTATTGTTCTTTTTATCTGTATTAATTATGCAAAAAATATGGTTTCCGTGATACATAAAATTGAAAAGTTTTTGTATCAAGTTTCAAAAGGCAATTTGAAGACATCGTTAGATGAGATTGTATTAAAGAGAGAAGACGAAATAGGGGAAATGGGGAAATTTTCTATTCAAGTACAAAAGTCTCTACGTGAAATGATTGAAAAAGATAATTTGACAAAGATTTACAATAGAAGATATGGAGAAGAACGTTTACAACAAATGGTAAATGAAGAAATGACAACAGATTTCTTTTGTGTTATCGGAGATATCGATTATTTTAAACAAATCAACGAAACATATGGATATGAATGTGGAGATATACTCTTAAAAGAAATTGCGAATGTTATTGCAGAATATGTAATTAATATTGGATATGTTGCAAGATGGAGTGGAGAAGAATTTTTATTTGTATTTGAAAAGGATGAAAAAGAGGCTTTGCTATTTTTAGAGGGACTACGTAGAAAAATAGAAGATCATAAAGTAAGATATAAAGATCAAATTGTTCAAGTTACCATGACTTTTGCAGTTATAAAAGGAACTGGGAAAGGGAAACGAGAAATATTAAAAAAAGCGGATGAAAAAATACATTATGGAAAAGAAAAAGGAAGAAATCGTATTATTTATTAAAGAAAATCTTCTTCTTTTATAAGAGGTGTGATATAATTCGAAAGAATGCAAATAAATGGAGGGCTTAAAAAAATGGGTACTACAACACAAGCGAGTCAAAGAATTATAAATTTACTCGATGATAATAGTTTTGTGGAAATTGGAGCACTTGTAACAGCAAGAGCAACAGATTTTAATTTATCACAAACTGAAACACCAGGAGATGGTGTAATTACAGGATATGGAGTAATTAATGGACATCTTGTATATGTATATAGCCAAGATTCTTCAGTTTTAGGAGGAAGCATTGGAGAAATGCATGCGAAAAAGATTGTTAAAATCTATGAATTAGCATTAAAAACAGGCGCACCTGTTATTGGATTAATTGATTCAGCAGGTTTAAGACTACAAGAAGCAACAGATGCGTTAAATGGATTTGGAGAATTATATTTAAAACAAACAATTGCATCTGGAGTTATACCACAAATTACAGCAGTGTTTGGAAGCTGTGGTGGAGGACTAGCTATTATTCCAACATTAACAGATTTTACATTTATGGAAGAACAATCAGCACACTTATTTATTAATTCTCCAAATGCACTTAATGGGAATGAGATCGCAAAGTGTGATACTTCAAGTGCTAGTTTTCAAGAATTAACAACAGGTATTGTTGATGTAGTTGGAAAAGAAGAAGAGATACTAGAACAAATTAGAGAGCTAATAACAATTTTGCCATCAAGTAACGAAGATGATGATTCATACACGGAGTGTATGGATAACTTAAATAGAACATGTAATGGATTAGAAGACAATTATAAAGACATAAGATTAGCTATGAGTCAAATATCAGACGATCAGTTCTTTTATGAAATAAAACCGAATTTTGCAAAAGCAATGGTAACGGGATTTATCAAATTAAATGGTGTTACAGTTGGTGCGATAGGAAATAGAACAGCATTACTAGAAGATGGGGAAGTAATAGAGACTTTTGAACCTGTTTTAACGGTGAAAGGATGTGAAAAAGCGGCAGATTTTGTGCGTTTTTGTGATGCGTTTGAAATACCACTTCTTACATTTACGAATGTAAAAGGATTTGAAGCAAGTATGTGTGCAGAAAAAAATATTGCTAAACAAGTTGCTAAATTAACATATGCATTTGCAAGTGCGACTGTGCCAAAAGTAAATGTTATTGTTGAACTAGCAATGGGAAGCGCATATATTGCTATGAATTCAAAATCAATTGGAGCAGATATGACATTTGCATGGCCTAATGCAACGATTGGAACGATGGATGCAACATTGGCTGCAAAAATTATGTGTAATGGACAAGGATTTGATAAAATTGAATCTTTTTCAAAAGAATATGAAGCCTTACAAAATAATGTAGAAAGTGCAGCAAGAAGAGGATATATAGATACTATAATTAATCCTTGCGATACTAGAAAATATGTAATTGGTGCCTTTGAAATGTTATTTACAAAAAGAGTGGAACAACCAGCTAAAAAGCATGGTACAGTATAAGTAAGAATGGAGCTAGTGATGAAGAAAGTAGTTATAGTATTTAGTATCATTGCTTGTATGATTTTTCAGGTCGCATGTGCTACAGAGCAAGTAGATTATTCTAGTCAATATGATGTATCAGAAAATGAGTTAGTAAATTATGGGAAACAAGTAGTAGATACACTTGTTGAAGTCATAAATGCTGACGAAATGGCAATTTATGAAAATGAGTCTATTATATACGCAGGATTATCTAGTATAAAAGCTATGTTAGAAAGTACAGGAACTTATCAAGGGATAACTTCTGTTACAGTAGAGTATGAAAAAGAAGCAATCGTAATTCATGTAAATATTGCAGGAAGCATTAGAGATGGTGTTATAGAAATAAGCTTAGACAATACATTTGCTATTTCTAATATTAATGGGGATGCAAACTTCTCTTTTGGAGATTTAATGAAAAATGCTGGATTAAATACGGCAATTGGAATGAGTGTAGTATTTAGTATATTAATATTGATTTGTATTTTAATTTCTTGTTTTAGATTTATACCTATGTTAGAAGAAAAGTTCAAAAAAAATAAGCAAGATGTTTTTGATCAAATTGTAGAAAAGGAAGAAATTCAAGTAAAACAAGATGAACAAGTAACAGAACAAGAAGTAGACGATTTAGAACTGATTGCAGTTATTACAGCTGCTATTTCTGCCTATATTGAAAGCGAAACAGAAACTGGTGCAATTGAAGATAATACAATATCAGCAGATAATTATAGAGTAACAAGTATAAGAAGAAGGAAGAATTGATCGGAGGAAGATAGAGAAATGAAGAATTACACAATTACAGTAAATGGAACATCGTATGATGTAGTAGTAGAAGAAAGCAATGGAACAAATGTTGCGCCTGTAAAGAAAGCAGTAGAAGTTGCAGCAGTAGCGCCAGTAAAAAAAGAAATGCCTGTTGCTAAAGTAGAAGTACCAAGCACAGAAGGTAGTATTAAAGTGGAAGCAGGCGCTGCAGGAAAAGTATTTAAAATAGAGGGTAGTGTTGGACAATCTGTAAAACAAGGCGATACAATTGTAATTGTGGAAGCAATGAAAATGGAAATTCCAGTTGTAGCTCCAAGTGATGGGAAAATACAAAGCATACATGTATCTGTAGGTGATGCAATTGAATCAGGAGCATTGCTTGCAACGTTAAACTAAACTTTTAAAACCTATTAGGAGGTCAACGTAATGGAATACATAGCAAATACATTAAGTAATCTATTACATCAGACAGCATTTTTCAACTTAACTATTGGAAATTTTGTGATGATAGTAGTAGCTTGTATTTTTCTGTTTTTAGCAATTAAAAAAGAATATGAACCTCTTCTTTTATTACCGATAGCGTTTGGGATGCTATTAGTAAATATTTATCCAGATATTATGCTTCATATGGAAGATTCTACAAATGGTGTTGGAGGTTTACTTTATTATTTTTATTTATTAGATGAATGGGCCATTTTACCTTCTCTTATATTTTTGGGAGTAGGTGCAATGACAGATTTCGGACCACTTATTGCAAATCCTAAGAGTTTTTTATTAGGTGCAGCAGCACAATTTGGTATTTTTGCGGCTTATTTTGGAGCAATTGCTTTAGGATTTAATGACAAAGCAGCAGCGGCGATTTCAATTATTGGTGGTGCAGATGGTCCTACCTCGATCTTTCTTGCAAGTAAATTACATCAAACTGCATTAATGGGACCGATTGCGGTAGCGGCATATTCATATATGGCATTAGTACCAATTATACAACCACCAATTATGAGAGCTCTAACAACAGAAAAAGAACGTAAAATCAAAATGACACAACTGCGCCCAGTATCGAAATTGGAAAAAATATTATTTCCAATTGTAGTTACTATTGTAGTTTGTTCTTTATTGCCAACAACAGCACCATTAATTGGAATGTTAATGTTAGGAAATTTATTTAGAGAATCAGGTGTAGTTAGACAGTTAACAGAAACCGCGTCTAATGCCTTGATGTATATCGTAGTTATATTATTGGGAACTTCAATTGGCGCAACAACAAGTGCAGCCGCATTTTTGAATTTAAATACAATAAAAATTGTTGCATTAGGATTAATTGCATTTTCTTTTGGGACTGCATCTGGAGTGATTTTTGGGAAAATTATGTGTAAGGTTACAAAAGGAGGTGTAAACCCTCTGATTGGATCAGCTGGTGTTTCAGCGGTTCCAATGGCGGCAAGGGTTTCTCAAAAAGTAGGAGCTGAGGCAGATCCTAGTAATTTCTTATTAATGCACGCAATGGGACCAAACGTTGCAGGTGTGATTGGAACCGCTGTTGCAGCAGGAACATTTATGGCGATTTTTGGAGTTATGTAAAAAACTAGAAGGAGAATGGGAATGTTAGAACAAGTTAAAAAACCAATTGGTATTACAGAAACTATATTAAGAGACTCACATCAGTCTTTAATTGCAACAAGAATGCCTACAGATTACATGCTACCAATTTTAGATAAAATGGATCAAGTTGGATATCATTCTGTAGAATGTTGGGGAGGAGCAACTTTTGATGCATCTCTTCGATTTTTAAAAGAAGATCCTTGGAAGAGACTTCGATTAATTAAAGATGGGCTTAAAAATACAAATACACAAATGTTATTCCGTGGTCAAAATATTTTAGGATATCGTCCATATGCAGATGATGTTGTAAATTATTTTGTTCAAAAATCAGTAGCAAATGGAATTGATATTATTCGTATCTTTGATTGTTTTAATGACTTACGTAATTTACAAGAAGCAGTTAAAGCAACAGAACGTATAAAACAACAAGAAGGAAGAGGTCATGCACAAATCGCTCTTTCTTATACATTAGGTGATGCATATACATTGGAATATTGGATGAATATTGCAAAGCAAGTAGAAGAAATGGGAGCGGACTCTATTTGCATTAAAGATATGGCGGGATTATTAGTACCTTATGAAGCTACAAAGCTCATTTCATCAATGAAAAGTGTAACAAAATTACCAATTCAATTGCATACACATTATACATCAGGTGTAGCAAGTATGACATATTTAAAAGCAGTTGAAGCAGGAGTTGATGTTATTGATTGTGCAATTTCACCTTTTGCAATGGGGACAAGCCAACCAGCTACAGAGGTTATGGTTGAAACCTTTAAAGAAACACCATATGATACAGGACTTGATCAAACTCTTTTAGCTGAGATAGCTGATTATTTTAGACCGTATAGAGATGAGTGTTTAGAAAACGGATTATTAAACCCTAAAATGATGGGAGTTGATATTAAGACTTTATTATATCAAGTGCCAGGCGGGATGTTATCAAATATGGTAAGTCAATTAAAAGAACAAAATGCAGAAGATAAATATTATGAAGTATTAGCAGAAATTCCAAAAGTACGTGCAGATTTAGGAGAGCCACCACTTGTAACACCATCTTCACAAATTGTTGGAACACAAGCTGTATTTAATGTTCTTATGGGTGAGCGTTATAAAATGGCTACAGATCAAACAAAAGATATTCTTCGTGGGAAATATGGTGCAACGATTAAACCGATGAATCAAGAAGTAATTGATAAAGTAATTCCAGGAGAAGAAATTGTAACTTGCCGTTATGCTGATTTATTAGAGAATGAATTAGAATCTTTAGAGGCAGAAATGAAGGAATGGAAAAAGCAAGAGGAAGATGTGTTATCGTATGCATTATTTCCACAAGTTGCAATGGATTTCTTTAAATATCGCCAAGCACAAGAGGAAAAAGTAGATATGAATCAAGCCGATACAAAAAATGGAGCATATCCTATATAATATATAAGGTAAGGAAACCATCAAAAGGTAAATATCTTTTGGTGGTTTTCTTGACAAAATAGGGGAAAAGAATTAAAATAACATGTGTTATTACGTTGCTTCTTTTTATGAGAGGATGGTTAAATTATGGCTAGAAAGGCAATTGTTTCAAAGGAAATGTTACTAGATACCGCTTTTTTAATGGCAAAAGAAGAAGGGATTGAATTTGTAACAGCAAGAAAGTTAGCAGTAAAAGTAGGATGTTCTACACAACCCATTTTTCGTATCTATCAAAATATGGAAGATTTAGTTGCAGATGTTTTTCTAAAAGCAATAATGTTTTATGAAGAATATTATAGATTTGCTCCTAGAGTAAATGAGACACCATTTGTAGATCTTGGTATGGCGTATATAAGATTTGCAAAAGAGCAAAGTACATTATTTTCTTTATTATTTTTATCTGAAAATAGATTTGGAAAAAGTTTATATGATATTTTAAATGCAAGACTTGGCTTTGTTTCAGCGGAAATAAAAAAAGCAACAGAAGATGGTGTAAAGGATCCTAGTGGTATGTTTATGAAAATGTGGATTTTTATTCATGGTATTGCTTGTATGTGTACAACAAACGATTATGATTTAGATATGGAACAAACAAAAGCTTTATTAAATAATTCCTATCAATCATTTAAAATACAAAGTGAATAAAAAAGGAGAAATTACATGGAGACAATTTATAATGTAATAGAACGAATAGATGATAAGTATAACAAAATGAGTAAAAGTCACAAAGCAATTGCTCGTTTTATTAAAGAAAAGTACGATCAAGCGGTATTTATGACCGCAGCAAAAATTGGAGAGGAATTGTCTATTAGTGAGTCGACAGTAGTTCGTTTTGCATCAACAATAGGATATGATGGTTATCCTGAATTTCAGCAAGCATTAGCAAATTGGGTCAAGGATAAATTAAATGTAGTCCAAAAAATGGGAACAAAATATGGAGCAAGTTCTCAATCAGAGATTTTAACTTCTGTTTTACGTGGAGATATAGAAAAAATTAATGATACAATTGAAAATTTAGATGTAGAGTCTTTTAATATGGCAGTGGATACGATAATAGAAGCAAAGACAATTTATATAATGGGACTTAGAAGTTGTGAGCCGCTTGCTAATTTTTTGAGTTTTTATTTAGGAATGATACGTGGTAATATAGTATTAATTCGAACTACAAGTGTGACAGAAATTTTTGAACAAATGATACGAATGAATGAAGAAGATGTTATTATTGGAATTAGTTTTCCACGATATTCTATGAGGACATTGAAGGCAATGGAGTTTGCAAGTGATCGCAATGCAAAAGTTATTGCAATTACAGATTCAATTCATTCGCCTATGAAATTATATTCTGCGTGTAATTTATTTGCAAAGAGTGAAATGGTTTCTATTGTTGATTCACTTGTGGCACCACTTAGTCTCATCAATGCGTTAGTCGTTGCATTATGCTTGAAAATGCCAGATGAAGTAAGAAAAAGTCTTGGAGTGTTAGAAGAAACATGGAATAATTATCAAGTGTATTTGAATGATGAAATTAATTTTATTGATCAAAAACCAATGTTAGATTATTCATTAAGGAAAATATAAAATGAAAAATATTATAGTAGTTGGTGGTGGTGCAGCTGGAATCTTAGCAGCAATTGCCGCAAGTAAATCTGGAAATAAAGTAACAATTTTAGAAAAAAATGAAAAATTAGGAAAAAAAATTTATATTACAGGAAAAGGAAGATGTAATGTTACAAATGCAAGTGATATAGAAGATATCTTAAAACAAATTGTATCAAATGAAAAATTTATGTATAGTGCAATTTATACCTTTGATAATGCTGCTATTATGCATTTGTTGGAAGAAGAAGGATGTGCTTTAAAAGTAGAAAGAGGAAATCGTGTATTTCCGGTATCGGATCATGCATCTGATGTTACAAGGGCATTATTAAATATTTTAAAAAGAGAAAGAGTGACGATTGAATATTTTAAAGAAGTAAATAAAATTGAAACACAGGCAAATGAGATAAAAGGTGTAAAGACAAAAGATGGAAAATTTTATGAAGCAGATGTTGTCATTTTGGCTACTGGCGGAAAATCCTATCCGTTAACAGGATCAGATGGATATGGGATGGAGCTTGTAAAAGAACTAGGACATACGATAAAAACATGTAAACCATCATTAGTACCTTTTGAATTACAAGAAAATTATGGAAAACAATTACAAGGAATGGCACTTAAAAATGTTTCCTTAAAGCTTGAATATAAAAATAAGATCATATATGAAGATTTTGGAGAATTATTATTTACTCATTTTGGAATCAGTGGTCCACTTGTTATTAGTGCAAGTAGTTATTATGCAAAAAAATGTTTTGGTGAGCAAATAGCCTGTTTTATAGATTTAAAACCTGCATTATCGTTTGAACAATTAGACAAAAGAGTATTAAGAGACTTTGAAGAATATAAAAACAAACAATTTAAGAATGCCATTGAAGGATTATTTCCAAGTAAATTAATCCCAATTATGATAGAAATATCTGGTATTTCTCCTGAAAAGAAAGTGCATGAAATTACAAGAGAAGAAAGACAACATTTTGTACGTAAAATTAAGAATTGGGATATGACAATTACAGGCACAAGAGGATTTAGTGAGGCTATTATTACACAAGGTGGAATCAATGTAAAAGAGGTAAATCCATCAACAATGGAATCAAAAGTCATTAAAGGCCTCTATTTAGCAGGTGAAATATTAGATATTGATGCATTAACGGGTGGATATAATTTACAACTTGCATGGTCGACTGGTTATTTAGCGGGAAGTAGTTGTTAAAATAGAAAATAGAAAAGGATAATGGAAAATGCACTATAATATTGCAATAGATGGACCAGCAGGTTCAGGAAAAAGTAGTATCGCAAAAAGGTTAGCAAAAGAATTAAAAGTTATTTATGTAGATACAGGCGCAATGTATCGAGCTATGGCGCTATATTTTATTCGAAATAACACAGATATTTCACAAAAAAATGTTATAAAAGAAGCATGTGAAAAAATAAATATTTCTATTTCTTATAGCAATAATGAGCAGATCATTTTGCTAAATGGAGAAAATGTGAATGATTATATTCGAACAGAAGAAGTGGGAAATATGGCATCTATTACAGCAAAAGACGAGAGCGTTCGAAATAAATTAGTTTCTCTACAAAGAGAGCTTGCAAAAAAAGAGTCGGTAATTATGGATGGTAGAGATATAGGAACTTGTGTTTTGCCACAAGCAAATTTAAAAATTTTTCTTACGGCAAATGTTAAAACACGTGCAATTAGACGCTATAAAGAATTAGTAGAAAAAGGGGAAGCTTGTGATTTGGCTATTATAGAAAAAGATATTGAAGCAAGAGATTTTCAAGATATGAATCGTGAAATAAGTCCTCTTAAACAAGCAAAAGATGCAATAAGGATAGATTCTTCTGATATGACATTAGATGAAGTTATTGCAAAAATACATTCTTTATGTAAAATGGAATAATTTGAGGAATAATATGGAAATTATAAAAGCGAAGAGTTCAGGGTTTTGTTTTGGAGTGAAAAAAGCAATAGATACAGTGTATGAACAAATAGAAAAAAATGATGGATGTAATATTTATACGTATGGACCTTTAATTCATAATGATCAAGTTGTGGAAGATTTAGAAAAAAAAGGTGTAAAGGTAATTTCTAGTGTAGAAGAATTAAGTCAATTAAAAAAAGGTGTTGTTATTATTCGATCACATGGAGTATCAAAAGATATTTATACATTATTAGAAAAAAATAAGGTTTCTTATATTGATGCAACTTGCCCTTTTGTAAAAAGAATTCACAATATTGTTGAAAAAGAGAGTGAAAAAGGATCACATATTGTTGTGATAGGGAATTCGGGACATCCTGAAGTAGAAGGAATAAGAGGATGGTCTAGCACCACAGCTACAGTGATTGAAACAATAGAGGAAGCTGAAAAATTTGTACTAAAACAAGGGGAAAAGTTATGTATTGTATCCCAAACGACATTTAATTACAACAAATTTAAAGATTTAGTTGAAATATTTAAGAATAAGGAGTACAATAGTATTGTTGTGAATACTATCTGTAATGCAACTGAAGAGAGACAAATAGAAGCAAAAGAAATTGCTTCTTGTGTTGATGTTATGATTGTAATAGGTGGTGCTCATAGTTCTAATACAAGAAAGCTTTATGAAATTTGTAGTAGAGAGTGTGAGAATACACATTTTATACAGACACTAGATGACTTGAATTTAGATCTTCCTAAATCTGTTCGACTGGTGGGTATTACTGCTGGGGCATCGACCCCAAATAATATTATTGAGGAGGTTCAAAATTATGTCAGAATTAACTTTTGAACAAATGTTAGAAGAATCATTCAAAACAATCCATTCGGGAGAGGTAGTTGAAGGTACAGTTATTGCTGTAAAGCCAGATGAAATAATCTTAAATATAGGTTATAAATCAGATGGTATCCTTACGAAAAACGAATATACAAACGAACCAAATGTTGATTTAACTACTGTAGCAAAACCAGGAGATACCATGGAAGTAAAAGTTCTTAAGGTAAATGATGGAGATGGACAAGTTAGTTTAACTTATAAAAGGTTGGCTGCTGAAAAAGGAAATAAACGTATTGAAGATGCGTTCAATTCACAAGAAGTACTTACAGCAAAAGTTGCACAAGTATTAGATGGTGGATTATGTGCTATTATTGAAGAGGTTAGAGTTTTTATTCCAGCAAGCCTTGTTTCAGATGTATTTGAAAAAGATTTATCAAAATATGCTGGAGTTGATATTGATTTTGTAATTACAGAATACAATCCAAAGAAAAGACGTTATATTGGTAATCGTAAACAATTACTTGTTGCGAAAAGAGCTGAAATGCAAAAAGAATTATTTGCAAAAATTAAAGAAGGCGATATTGTTAAAGGAACTGTTAAAAATGTTACTGATTTTGGTGCATTTATCGATCTTGGTGGTGTTGACGGATTATTGCATATTTCTGAAATGTCATGGGGAAGAGTTGAAAATCCTAAAAAAGTATTTAAAGTTGGCGACGAGGTAACTGTTTTAATTAAAGAAATCTCAGGAACTAAAATTGCACTTAGCCTTAAATTTGATGATGCAAATCCATGGAAAGATGCTGCTAACAAATATGCAATTGGAACTGTTGTAAACGGAAAAGTTGCAAGAATGACAGATTTTGGTGCATTTATTGAATTAGAAAGTGGAGTAGACGCATTACTTCATGTTTCTCAAATTTCTAAAGAACATGTAGAAAAACCAGCAGATGCTTTAAAAGTTGGAGATGAAGTAACTGCTAAAATTGTTGATTTCAATGAAAATGATAGAAAAATAAGTCTTAGTGTAAAAGCAATGTATGAAACTGTTGCAGAAGAAAATGAAGATGTTGTTTCTGTTGATATTGATTCAGTAATTGCAAATGAAGTAGAATAGCTATTTACACGCAACGTGATTTCATGTTGCGTGTTTTTATGTGAAGGGAAATTATATCATGAAATATGATTATGAATATTTTAAAAAGGAAGTTTATAACCTTACTAAAATAGATTTAAATGCATATAAAGAAAGTCAAATGAAAAGGCGTATTGATACTTTGATTATGAAGAATAATATTATCGGATATGATAATTTTATTCGAGGATTAAAGGATGATAAAGAATTATTTGAACGATTCATTAATTACTTAACAATTAATGTATCTGAATTTTATAGAAACCCAGATCAATGGAAATTTTTAGATCAAAAAATCATACCAGAATTGATTCAAACATTTGGAAAGAACTTGAAAATCTGGAGTGCTGCATGTAGTACAGGAGATGAACCTTATTCTTTAGTAATGGCATTATCTAAACATATTCCTTTAAATCAAATTAGAATTTTTGCAACAGACATTGATAAGCAGGTAATAGAAAAAGCAAAAATGGGATTGTACAATGAAAAAAGTATTGAAGCAGTTCCGGCAGAGTTTAAGTCTAAGTATTTCACAAAAGTAGGACTATCTTATCAAATTTCAGAAGAAATAAAAAGATGTGTTCGTTTTCAAGAGGGAAATTTATTGAAAGATTCTTATCCAGCAAATTATCATATGATTGTATGTAGAAATGTTTTGATTTATTTTACAGAGGATGCAAAAGAAGAAGTGTATAGAAAATTTTTCAAAGCATTAGCACCTGGTGGAAAACTTTTTATAGGTAGTACAGAACAAATTTTAAATTATAAAGAAATAGGATATACAAGAATCAGTTCTTTTTTTTATGGAAAAGAATAAAATAATAAGATAAAACCGACTCCTTAATCAATACAAAGATTTAGGGGTCGGTTTTTATTTATTATTTGAAACTTGCTAACATCATTAAAATATGACTTGCATAATTCGAGAATGCAGTGCGATTTTTTTTGAACTCATCCGTAAATTCAAAAAATAAATTTTGAGATTTAAATTCTCGTTTAAAAAATGGAGAAAAAATATAATCCCATTGTGGAAGATATGTAGAAAATTTTCGTGTATAACAAGTTTTAGCAGTTGCATTTTCACGATATGTTTTTTCGACAAAGGAAGAAACTGATTTGTGAATAGCAACATCTTCATCAGGTAAATAATAATAATCTTTATAATTTTCATAATAATATTTCAACTCTTCTTCATATATTGGAACTCTTAGAATACCAATATCATTTGTAGCTGTAAAATAGCATTCATTTGCATGGTATGAAATTGGTACAGATAAAGATTTTGATAGTTGAACAGTAATAACAAGTTCTTGTTTTTTATCATGATTAATATCTCTATAATAATTAGAATTCACTTTTTTAACATATAATGTATGATTGAAGATATCACTATACGCAAGTATAGGCAGAATCTCAATCATACCAATTAAGTCTTCTTTATTATGCAGTAGTAGAAGATTTAAAAATAAAGAGTCGTTAGTATTACAATAGTCAGAATAAATTGAAATTAATTCTCCACCAGAGTATTTATCCTCGCGATTAATTCCAAGAAAATGTTCAATTGTTTTTTGGCGGCAATTGCTTAGTTTTAAAAAGTATTTATAAGGTTTTATTCGTTTATAAATATCAAGTCCATTATACGTATCAAAAGAAAGGTCGATATCGTGTACATTTGCTCTTTTTATTAGAAAAGGTAAATCAAATTGATTACCATTAAAATGAATGAGCATCGTATAATTTTTAATAAATTCTTTAAATGCGATAAGAATCTCTTTTTCTTCATCTGCAGATTTTGCAAACCATTGGATATATTCTAATTTTTTGTTCTTTAAAAAACATCCTCCTATTAAGTAGACAAATGAAGAACTTGCACTAAATCCTGTAGTTTCAATATCTAAAAAAAAGATAGATTCAGGAGTACTAATTGATTCTAAAGGATAGTTTATTGTTACATTTTTGATTTGTTCATTTATGATTATCATTTGTAAAACACCTTTCTTACTAAATATCTATAATAATATCACATATTTTAAAAATCCAGTAGCATTTTTTGATGAAAAATAGTATATTTATTGTAATGTCTACCGAAGAATACGAGTAAAGGAGTGACTATAATCTATGACAAAATTCACATTTAAGGGTGGAATTCATCCTTATGAAGGTAAGGAATTATCGAAAGATAAAAAAATTAAAAGTATTTTACCAAAAGGAGAGTTAGTATTTCCAGTATCACAACATATTGGAGCACCAGCCACACCAATAGTTGCAAAAGGAGATGCGGTATTAGTAGGACAAAAAATTGCTGAGTCTTCCGGTTTTATTAGTGCATCTATTTTTTCCTCGGTATCTGGTGTTGTAAAAGCAATTGAACCAAGACGCGTAGTAACTGGAGAGTTTGTTATGAGTATTGTGATTGAAAACGATCATAATTACACAGAATGTGAACAAAAACCAATAAAACCGTTAGAAGAATTATCGAGAGAAGAAATTATTGAGGCAGTAAAAGAAGCAGGTATTGTTGGAATGGGAGGGGCAGGTTTTCCAACACATGTAAAATTATCGCCAAAAAATCCAGAAGCAATTGATTATGTGATTGTGAATGGAGCAGAATGTGAGCCATATTTAACATCTGATTATCGTCGAATGCTAGAAGAACCAGAAAAGATAGTAGAAGGATTAAAAGTAATGCTTCAATTATTCCCAAATGCAAAAGGGATACTTGCAATAGAAGATAATAAAGAAGATTGTATTCGAAAATTCAAAAATATCACAATAGATGAAAGTAGAATTATCGTAAAAGCATTAAAGACAAAGTATCCACAAGGGGGAGAACGTCAATTAATTTATGCAACAACAAAACGAAAATTAAATTCTACCTTATTACCTGCAGATGTTGGATGTATTGTAAATAATATTGATACGGTAACTGCAATTTATCATGCAGTAATACATAATAAACCATTGACAGAGCGAATTGTCACAGTTTCTGGGGATGCAATTGCAAAACCAAGAAATTTCAAAGTGAAAATTGGTTCTAGTTATAGCGAACTTATTGAGGAAGCTGGTGGATATAAAAAAGAAGTAATTAAAATGATTTCAGGTGGTCCAATGATGGGATTTGGATTATTTGACTTAAATGTTCCGACTACAAAAACAGCGTCTGCATTGTTACTTTTTAGCAGAGATGATGTATCAAGAATGAAGGAAACAGCATGTATTAATTGTGGACGATGTGTTGAGGACTGTCCAAGTCGTATTTTACCTTCTAAGCTGGCAGATTTATCAAATCAACATAAGGAAGATGAATTTGTAAAAATGAATGGACTTGAGTGTATTGAATGTGGATGTTGTAGCTATGTTTGTCCAGCAAAAAGACAACTAGCACAAAGTATTAAATCAATGCGTAAAGTGATGTTAGCGAAGAGAAAGAAGTAGAGAAGGAGAAAATAGAATGAGTAAAACAAACTTGAAGAAAGTGTCTTCAAATCCACATGTTAGAAGTAAAATGAAATCAAGCAATCTTATGCTTGCAGTAGTGATTGCTTTATTACCAACTACTTTTTATGGAATCTATAATTTTGGAATAAAAGCAGCAATCCTTGTTTTGTTATGTATTGCAACATGTGTTTTAACGGAATTACTATTTGAAATAGCAATGAAAAAAGAGATAACAGTAGGTGATTTTTCAGCTGTTATAACTGGTTTACTGTTAGGGCTAAATTTGCCAGTTACAGTACCATATTGGATACCAGTTGTGGGTGGTGTTTTTGCAATTTTAGTAATAAAAATGTTATTTGGTGGTCTTGGGCAAAATTTCATGAATCCTGCATTGGGAGCTAGATGTTTTTTACTGATTTCCTTTACATCTATCATGACAAATTTTCAAGTAGATACATATACAAGTGCTACACCACTTGCAGCATTAAAAGCTGGAGAAAGTGTAAATCTTTATAATATGATTCGCGGTAATATCCCAGGAACAATTGGAGAGACAAGCGTTATTGCACTTTTAATTGGAGCATGTTTATTAATCTTACTTGGAGTAATAGATCTTAGAATACCAGGAAGTTATATAGTAAGTTTTGTTGTATTTTTAATTCTTTTTAGTGGAAAAGGATTTGACGCTCCATATATTGTAGCTCATTTAGCAGGTGGTGGTCTTATGATGGGTGCATTTTTTATGGCTACAGATTACGTCACAAGACCAATCACAATAAAAGGACAATATATATTTGGTATTGTATTAGGATGTTTAACTGGAATCTTTAGAGTATTTGGAGCAAGTGCCGAAGGTGTTTCCTATGCGATTATAATTGGGAATTTATTAGTTCCTCTGATTGAAAAAATAACATACCCAAAAAGTTATGTTAAAGGAGGAAAATAAGTATGAAAAGTATGATTAAAGACACACTTGTTTTAGGATGTATTACTTTAATAGCAGGTTTGATTTTAGGGTTTGTATATGATATTACAAAAGAACCTATTGAAATTCAAAATGGAAAAAAGAAAAATGATGCATGTTTTAATGTATTTGCAGATGCAACTGATTTTCAAGAGATAGAAGTTATTGAAACAGAAGAATTTCGGTTAGTATTAAATGAAGCTGGGCTTGGAGGGGAAGAAATTGAAAGTGTATATAAAGCTGTAAATTCGAACCAAGAAGAATTAGGATATGTTTTGAATATTGTCACACATAGCGGATATGCAGGTGATATTCAATTTGCAATGGGAATTTCAAAGGATGGTATTATAAACGGAATATCTTTATTATCTATCAGTGAAACACCAGGGCTTGGAATGAATGCTGACGATGTAATTGTTCCGCAATTTAAGGATAAAAAAATAGATCAATTTGAGGTGACTAAAACTCAAGCAGTAGTTTCAAATCAAATTGATGCTATTAGTGGAGCTACAATTACAAGTTCGGCAATCGTAAATGGTGTAAATGCAGGTGTGTATTATTTTAAAGAAGTTTTATTGAGTAATTAAAATTTCAGAAAGGTATGGTAGATAAAATGAGTCGTATAGGTGAAAGATTAAAAAATGGATTAATCGATGAAAATCCTATCTTTGTATTAATGCTTGGAATGTGTCCAACATTAGCAGTAACAACATCGGCAATGAATGGATTGGGAATGGGTCTTACAACAACCGTTGTATTAGTGCTTAGTAATGTGATTATTTCAATGCTTAGAAATATAATTCCTAATAAAGTAAGAATTCCTGCATTTATTGTGATCATTGCATCCTTTGTAACAATTGTAGAATTATTATTGCAAGGATTTATTCAACCGTTGTATGAAGCGCTTGGAATATACATTCCTTTGATTGTTGTAAATTGTATTATATTAGGAAGAGCAGAGTCTTTTGCATCTAAAAATCCTGTTATTCCATCTTTATTTGACGGATTAGGAATGGGTCTTGGTTTTTCTCTTGCGTTAACATGTATTGGAGCAGTAAGAGAATTATTAGGTGTAGGAGAAGTTTTTGGAATACGTATTATGCCAGCTAGTTATGTTCCTTTTAGTATTTTTGTATTGGCTCCAGGAGCATTCTTTGTATTAGCATTTTTAACTGCATTACAAAATATGGTTAAAATGAAAGGTGAAAAACAAGGAAAAGATGTATCTAAAATTCAATCAGGATGTGGAACGGATTGTTTGGCTTGTGGAGACAAGGGGTGTGAAAATAAGTTTTATGATACAAGTGAAGTAAAAAAAGAAGAAGAGGGGGCAGTGTAAAATATGGAAGAATTTACTAATTTATTGTTATTAGCAATTGGTGCAGCGCTTGTAAGTAATGTTGTTCTTAGTCAATTTCTTGGATTATGTCCGTTTTTAGGGGTCTCAAAAAAAATAGAAACTGCAATTGGAATGAGTGGAGCTGTTATTTTTGTTATGACACTTGCTAGTGCAGTGACGAGTATTATTTATACTTTTATTCTAGATAAAGCAAACATCAATTATTTGCAGACGATTGTGTTTATTTTAGTTATTGCAGCGCTTGTACAATTTGTAGAAATGTTTTTGAAAAAATATGTAAAGAGTTTATATGAATCATTAGGAGTTTATCTACCTCTTATTACTACCAATTGTGCGGTATTAGGAATTGCACTTGGAAATGTTAGAAATAGTTATGGGATTTTTACAAGTATTATTAATGGGTTAGCGACTGGAATAGGTTTTGCAATTGCAATGGTAATTCTTGCAGGAATAAGAGAAAAAATTGAATATAATGACATACCAAAATCGCTACAAGGAATGCCAATTGTGTTAATTATTGCAGGTCTTATGGCCATTGCGTTTATTGGATTCTCAGGACTATTATAGAAATAGGAAGGAATGGTTAGTAATATGAATATAGCAGGAATTTTAATTGCTACAGTAACTGTAGCGGTCATAGGTTTACTTATTGGGTTATTCTTAGGGATTGCAGCTATTAAGTTTAAAGTAGAAGTAGACGAAAATGAAGAGAAAATTTTAGGGATTTTGCCAGGAAATAATTGTGGTGGCTGTGGATTTCCTGGTTGTTCTGGGCTTGCAGGTGCAATTGCAAAAAATGAAGCAACTTCAAGTGCATGTCCTGTTTGTAGTGATGAACTTCGAGCGCAAATTAATGCAATTATGGGAACAAGTAGTGAAAAATCTGAAAAAATGGTTGCATTTGTTGCGTGTCAAGGAACAACAGAAGCAGCAAATGTTGATTATGAGTATCATGGAGTAGAAGATTGTGCAATGTTAAACTTTGTACCAAATGGTGGACCAAAAACTTGTAATCATGGCTGTTTGGGGTATGGAAATTGTATAAAAGTTTGTCCATTTGATGCGATTGATATTATAGATGGAATAGCGGTTGTAAACAAAGAGGCATGTAAGGCATGTAAAAAATGTATTGATGCATGTCCAAAAAAATTAATTGATCTTGTACCATATCATGCAACGTGCAAAGTATCTTGTAAATCAAAAGACAAAGGGCCGGTAGTTATGAAGGCATGTAGTGTTGGGTGTATTGGTTGTCAGCTGTGTAAGAAGAATTGTCCGTGTGATGCAATCGTTATGGAAGGATTTTATGCAAGGATTGATTACGAAAAATGTAGTGGATGTGGAATCTGTAAAGAAAAATGTCCGAAAAAATGTATTGTATAAAGATGTGAAAGGATTTATAACACAAGATGAGGCAGTCAGAGGATTTTGAAAATAGAGCAGGAGGATTACCGCTAGTCTATATGACGATAGGAGCAACTGTATTTGCTCTTATCATATTAGGATTTGTTGTTGTTACAAATGAGATAAGTAAAGGCAAAAGTAAAACAGTCGTTTTTTCTGAAACAATAGAAAGATCTCCTAATTCTAATGTGATTGAAGAAAGAACTTCCAATTTAGTCTCACAGGATTTAGGGTTTTG
>JBOFWM010000080.1:0-2062 GCA_051653625.1 Lachnospiraceae bacterium | reverse complement strand
GTAAATTTTTTTAAAAATATTCTCCAATGCTTTTTTATCACTCAGACCTTCCACAATAAAAACAACTGCTTTATCTGCCATAGTTTCATTCTCCTTTAATCATTTTCTTCATTTGCATTCTGAAGCGCTTTTAAAAAGTCTTCGGAGAAATTCAGTTTCACATTATTTTCATTATTTAAATTCCATGCTTTATTTAAAGCATAGCTCATATCCTGTAAATCAGCATCATCATATAACTTTTCTTTTTGACCTCCAAGAACAATTGTTCTAATATAAAAATCTCTCTTATTATGATTTTTTTCTATACCATTTAATGAAATATATCTATTATCCGGATTTGTTGTTGAACATATAATATTTTTTTTATCTAATTTTTCTAGAACTCTCAAATTATGCGATGTGAAAATCAATTGTCCTTTCGCCTCTTCTGCAATGACTCCAACTAATTCTCCTAATAAATATTCGAATATTCCAGCGTCTAATTCATCAACTACCAAACAGATACTTGGATCATTATATAATGATATTAAATAATTTAATAAAGAAATAATTCTTTTAATTCCTTCTGATTCAAATTTTGTTAAAAATCTTTTTCCATCTCTGTTTGAATAAACTTCCACTTGAACTGTTTTCATTCCATCTTTATTTATTTCTTCATTCTTTTTTTCTAGTTCAATAAAAAGATTAGGAATAATTGCCTTTAAAGCAATATTTATTGCCGAAACTATATTTATAAGCTTATCATATAATTCTTCCGGAAATTCATGACTACCTTTCATAAATAAAGGAATACATCCTTTTAAGATTTCATTTTCTGTTTCAGAATGAATATTCATTGGAATGAAACTGTTTGAATAGTTCGCTCCTAATTGATTTACTTTTACTACCTGAAATCTCATTCTTGCAAAATCTATTAATGATTTGATTATATCAGAAAAAATCTGTTCTTCTCCTACTACTTCTTTTTCTTCTAGAGATTTAAACATTATGTCATTGAAAAACAATGAAACATTTTTTTGCGCACAAAAAACAGCAAGATTTTGTACTGATTTTAAAACTTTTAAACACGATACATATTTTTCATCATCAGACTCTATTTTTGCTACTTCATCACCAATAACATTATCCATGTTATAAAATGGGTTTATAAACTTCAAGTTCTTTTTCGTTTTCCAGGTTGCACCACGTCTCCAGTGCTGAATATTTTCAGAATGTATATTTATTTTTTTCTCGCTTACTATTTTTTCTAATATTAATTCATATCTAACCTTATATTTTTCATTTGATGTTTCCACATAAAATTCCGTGTTCAATTCCATTATATTTTCTTTATTGAACATACCTTCATATTCTTCATAATTAACCGAATTCCCACTCATAATGTGCTGTAGTATGTCAAGCGCTTCAACGATTGCAGTTTTTCCCGAACCATTTTGCCCATAAATTCCATTAATATCTTTATTGGTAATCTGTGCTCGTTGCTCAGTTTCCGTGAAATTAATATACTTCATTTCACCATAATTAACATTTTTAAAATTCTTTAATTCAGATTTTGTTAATCTAACCAAATAATCTTTCATCGCACCACTCCTTTATAAAAAACAATACTTTTTGTATTTTTTTCAATATTTTTCTTACTTTTTATTATAATATTATATGTCAATTCCGACAAAATGTCCAGTTCTATTATAATCTTTTTCAACTCTTTTTATACATTTTTTTATATTTGACAAAAAAACAATCAAATCCTTGTGAAATGACTTTTTCAATAAGGATTTGATTAATAATTCTCATGACTATTCTATACTATATTTATCAACATTATTACCAATATGCTCTTTACATCTAATTTTTTAGCACTCTATTACGTCTAGCATTCTTTTTGCTGTACAGTCCAGGTTCCTTTTAATAAAGGACTCTTTCCTAAAATACGTCTAAATTTTTTGCTAATTCTTCTAATGCTGCTTTCTTCTTATCATCAGTAACCTCTGCATATATATCCATCGTTGTTTCAATATTTGCATGTCCCATAACTGACTGGATTACTTTTACGTTAGTTTCG
>JBOFWM010000079.1:0-30514 GCA_051653625.1 Lachnospiraceae bacterium | reverse complement strand
ATTTATGAGACATAGTCAAATTATAGAAAAAATGACCATTGAAGAAAAAGCAGCAATATTAAGTGGAAAGAATACATGGCAAACAAGAGAAATAGAACATTTAGACATTCCAAATATGTTATGTTCAGATGGACCTCATGGAGTAAGAAAGCAAGCTGGAGATGCAGATCATCTTGGATTAAATGCGTCCTTACCATCTACATGTTTTCCACCAGCAGCAACTGTTGCAAATAGTTGGGATGTAAAACTGGGAACTGAAATTGGGGAAGCACTTGGTACAGAAGCACAACATTTTGAAGTAAATGTTTTACTTGGACCTGGTCTTAATATTAAAAGAAGCCCGCTTTGTGGAAGAAACTTTGAGTATTTTTCGGAAGATCCATATCTTTCTGGAAAAATGGCGACTTCTTATATCAAAGGAATTCAAAGCAAAGGTGTATATGCTTGTCCAAAACATTATGCTGTAAACAGTCAAGAATTACGACGTATGGCAATGGATTCTGTAATTGACGAAAGAACTTTAAGAGAAATATATTTAACTGGTTTTGAAATGGCAGTAAAAGATGGCAATGCAAAGGCCATTATGAGTAGTTATAACGAAGTAAATGGTGTATATGCAAATGAATGTATGCATTTGCTTCAAGAAATCCTTAGAGATGAATGGGGATTTGATGGAATTGTTATTACAGACTGGGGCGCATCAAATGATCATGCATTAGGTGTAAAAGCAGGATCAAATTTAGAAATGCCAGCACCAGGATTAGATGCAGCAAGAGAATTAATTAGCGCAATAGATAGTGGCAAATTAACTATGGAAGAGTTAGATACTTGCGTAGATGATTTATTAGATGCAATACTTACTACTGCAAAAGCAAAAGTGCAAACTTCATTTGATAAAGAGGCACACCATGTTCTTGCAAGAAAAGCAGCAAGTGAAAGTGTTGTATTATTAAAAAATACGGAAAAAATATTACCATTAAAAGCGAATACAAAAGTAGCTGTAATTGGTGATTTTGCGATAGAACCAAGATATCAAGGTGCAGGATCTTCTGTTATTAATCCAACAAAAGTAGAATGTATCAAAGATGAAATTGGAAAATATGAGTTAGAATGTACAGGAATTCTTCAAGGGTATAAACGTAATGGTGAAGAAGAGGAAGCGCTTAAAAAAGCAGCATTAGATTTGGCTGGAATGTCAGATGTTGTATTGTTCTTCTTTGGTTTAGATGAACTTAGTGAATCAGAAGGTTTAGATAGAACACATATGAGAATTCCACAAAATCAAATTAACTTATTGGAATCTTTAGTAAAAGTTAATCCAAATATTGTGGGTGTTATTAGTGCGGGTGCACCAATAGAGATGCCATGGCATTATTGTTTAAAAGGAATGTTGCATGGATATTTAGGTGGACAAGCAAGTGCATCAGCAATACTTGACGTAATTGTTGGTAAGGTAAATCCATCAGGACGATTAAATGAAACATATCCATTAAGACATGAAGATACGCCAGCATTTCGTAACTTCCCAAGTACAGAAAGATGTGCATATTATAAAGAAAGTCTTTATGTAGGATATCGTTACTTCGATACAAATAATATTCGTGTTCAATATCCATTTGGATATGGATTATCTTATACAGAATTTGAATATCAAAGTGTTTCTGTAAATGAAAAAGGAGCAACTGTTACAATCAAAAATAGTGGAGATTGTGATGGAGCAGAAGTAATTCAATTATATGTAGGTATGGAACAAGGAAAAGTATTTAGACCTACAAAAGAATTAAAAGGATTTGAAAAAGTCTTTCTAAAAGTTGGAGAAGTAAAAGAAGTCTTTATTCCATTTGATGATAAAGCATTCAGATATTTTAATGTTTTGACAAATAAGTGGGAAATTGAAGGTGGAGAATATCAAATTTATGTTGGAGCAAATGTTTCGGATATTAAATTTGTAGAAAAAATTGTTAAAGAAGGAACAACAGATCAAATTCCTTATGATAAAGAAAAAATGCCAACTTATTATAACGGTTTAATTCAAGATATTAGTGACGAGGAATTTGAAGTATTACTTGGAAGAGAAATACCATCAGGAAAATGGTCTGGTGAACTTACAATTAATGATGCAATTTGTCAAATGTACTATGCAAAAAGTGGAGTGGCTCGTTTTATATACAAAATATTAACGAATATGAAAACAAAGAGTGAAGAAAAAGGAAAGCCAGATTTAAATATTTTATTTATTTACAATATGCCATTTAGAGGAATTGCAAAAATGACAGGTGGAGCTGTAAGTATGGAAATGGCAGCAGGTATGGTAACCGTAGTAAATGGAAAATTCTTTAAAGGAATGAAACAAATTATTGGTGGATATTTCAGAAATGCAAAATTAAATAAAGAATTTGAAAAGAAATTAAAAAAATAATTTATAAACAATTTAAAGAATAGAAAAGGAAAAATTATGGAAAAAATAAAAAACATTTGGTCAAACTTTGCAAAGGACCATCCGACAGTTGCTCAATTTATTATATTTTTTATCGTTTCAAATGGTGTTACAGTACTTCAAATGATTTTAATGCCAGCATTTAAAAGTGCATTTGAAATGACATCTCTTGTAGATACAAATTTTCAAATTATGCAAATAGGAACAAATTTTGATGGAAGTCCGTATTATGTATTTAATTATGCAGCAGGCACTTTGATGAACGGCGGTGGCGGTGGCTTAGCATACTTCCTTTCTGTTCAAATTACAATGGCAATCGCTCAAGTAATTAATTTCTTTATACAAAGAAATGTTACATTTAAATCAAATTCAAGTGTTGTAAGAGCAGCAGCATGGTATGTGCTTGCATATATTATTATTTCAATTGGAGCAGCAGCATTACAAGGATTATACAAAGCCCCAATTTACAACTTATTAATTAATACATGGAATATGGGAAGTACAGGGGAAATCATTGCTGACTTCGTAACAATTATTATAAATTGCGCTATTTCATTCTGGGTATTCTTCCCAATCTTTAAAATTATTTTCAAAGAGAAAGAGAATAATTAATAGAATCAATGGATAGTAAAAAGATTAGTGTAAGAAAATATATCCTTACACTAATTTTTTTAAAATCAAAAATTGTTTGATGGTGAATGTGTGATTTTAATAGGAGAATAATTATGAAGAAAAGAGTTTTAAGTATATGTATTTTAGCTAGTTTACTATTATTAGGGGCATGTCAAAAAGTGAGTGACACAAGTAAGCGTGTCGAAGAAGTAATATATCCAAATTATAGTTTGAATTATAATGATGATGGTACTTTTAAAGAGGTAGATAGTAGCAAGCTTGTAGTTTTGCCAGAAGATCTGCAAAATATAATATGTGAGGAAAGTGAAGTGACTGTTTCTCAAACAGAAATAGATCAAGCAATAAATAGTATTTTAAGTGAATTCGCAACACAACAGCTTGTTACAACAAGAGCTGTAGAACAAGGTGATACTGTTTATATTGATTATGAAGGGTTAGTTGATGGTAAAGCGTTTGGTGGTAGTGATACAAATGGAGAAGGAATAGAATTTTCATGGGGCTATGATTCAATGCGTGATGAATTTATGAATCAATTAATTGGTGTTATGCCAGGTGAGATAGTAACCATTTCTGTAGAGTTTCCAACACCATATAGCTATAATGAAACTTTAAGTGGGAAAACAGCAATTTTTACAGTAACATTACATCATATAATTGAAACACATTTGCCAGAATTAACAGATGAATTTGTTGTAACAAATATAAATAATTATACAAGTGTTGATCATTTAATAAATCAACTACAAGAAGAACTACAAGAAGAAAAATTAAATAATGCAGCACTTAATTGGTTATTTGAAAATGCAACATGTCAAGATATACCACAAAAACTAATTGATAATGAATTTGAAATTCTAGAACAAGAGTTAGCATATTTTTCAGCCAATTCATTACAAGGAATTAGTATTGATGGAGTTGCATCCTATTTTTATAGTGATTTTGGAGTGACAAAATTTTCAGAGCTAAAAGATTTTTTGCAAGAAGAAAAAAAAGATGAGATTAAACAAAAGTTGATTTTACAAGAAACTGCTAAAGTCTTGAATATTACAGTGTCAGAAGAAGATGCAAAAGAATATCAGGATTATATTGAACAAGCAGGACAAGGGTATGTTTATAATACGATTCTTAATTATTTAGTGAGTAATGCTTTAGTGAGTAATATTGTAAAAAAATAATTTCAAAAAATTTAATATTGAAGATAGTTTTGAATTAAAATACTTCCTTGTAAGAAATGATACTATTTATAACGTCATTTCTCATAAGGAAGTATTTTTTTAAAAGTGATAAAAATATGAATATTTCTAAATCAAGATTGTTTTAAAGATTGTACAATCCTGATTTTTATGATAGAATACAAATGATGTCTAATGAATGGAATTTTAATTAAAATAGTTAGGGAAAATTATATTGAGTGAATTACTAAAAAATTTAATGGAACTTAATACTTCGAATAAATATCCATTCCATATGCCAGGTCATAAACGTTATTTTGAAAACAAGTCATTAGACAATATATGTAAATATGATATAACTGAAATTAAAGGGTTTGATGATTTGCATAACCCAAAGGATATTTTGTTTCATGCTAGTTTAAAGGCGAAAAAATTGTTTTCTACGAAGTATAGTTTATATTTAATCAATGGTAGCACATCAGGAATTTTAACATCTATTTTTTCAGCAACAAATGAGGGTGACAAAATATTAATTGCTAGGAATTCTCATAAATCTGTTTATCATGCTGCATATTTAAGAAATTTAAATATTGCTTATGTTTATCCAAAAATAGACACTGAATGGGGAATTTGTCAGGGAATTACAGCCAATCAAATTAAAGAATGCATTGAAAAAGAACCGGATATCAAGGCAGTTGTTGTCACATCTCCAACCTATGAGGGTGTTGTTTCTCAAATCAAAGAAATAGCCCAAGTTTTAAAAGAAAAAAAGATATGCCTTATTGTAGACGAAGCGCATGGAGCACATTTTTCTTTTCATAAAAAATTTCCAATAAGCGCAGTAAAAGAAGGAGCAGATTTAGTCATACAAAGTTTGCATAAAACATTACCTGCTTTTACACAAACGGCAATCCTTCATATTGCCTCAGATAAAATTGCATATGATCAAGTAAAAAGATATTATTCGATCTTCCAAAGTAGTAGCCCGTCCTACATCTTAATGTCTTCAATTGAATATTGTTTGGATGTGATAGCGGAAAAAAAATCGTCATTATGGGACAATATACTGAATCGAATGGAATTGTTTTATAAATCTATGAACAAACTTCAGAAATTAAGAGTTTATCCGTTAGATATAAAACAGAAAGATTTGTTAAAAATTGTAATATCGACAAAGGGTACAAGCATTACAGGACATGAGTTATTTGAGCTATTGTATAAGGAGTATGAGCTTGAATTTGAAATGGCAAGTACAGACTATATTGTAGGAATTGTTACATGTAATGATACAAAGATGGGAATTGATCGATTAGAAGAAGCCCTTTTTGCAATTGATCAACGCATTTCTTGTAAAGAAGAGAAGTATAAAGTAGTAGATAAATTTTTATGTTTAAAACAAGAATTAACATTATCACAAGCAATGAATGCAACATTAAAAAAGATAAATATTCAAGATGCTATTAATAGAGTATCTGGAGAGTATATATATGTTTATCCACCAGGAATACCAATTATTGCTCCGGGTGAAAAATTTACAGAAGAAATTATAAAAAGTATTCATACTTTTTATAATAGCAATCTAAATCTAGTTGGTTTAGATCATAATAAGGTTGTGGTAGTCAAGGACTAATCAACATATAGGATTAAAGAATGAAACATGTTGTGAAAGTATAGAGCACAACACTTTTCGAGAAAAGGATGGTTATTTAAATGAGAAAAACGAAAATTATTTGTACCATTGGACCAGCATCGCAAAGTCCAGAAAAAATCAGAGAATTAATTTTAGAAGGAATGAATGTATGCAGATGTAATTTTTCACATGGTTCACATGAAGAACAATATGAAAAATTAAAAAACGTTCGTAAAATCAGTGAAGAATTAGGAATGCCTGTTGCAGGACTAATTGATACAAAAGGTCCAGAAATTAGACTTAAAGAATTTGCTGAAGGAAAAGTAGAATTAGAAGTTGGACAAACATTTACTTTAACAACAAAAGACGTGAGCGGAACAAAAGAAATGGTTGCAGTAACATATGAAAACATCACAAACGATGTTGTAGTAGGTGGAACTATTTTGCTTGATGATGGTCTTATTGAGTTAAAAATTGAAAAAATTACAGATACAGATGTTATTTGTAAAGTTATGAATGCTGGACCAATTTCAAACAAAAAAGGTGTTAATTTACCAGGAGCTAATTTATCAATGCCATTTATTAGTGAACAAGATAGAAAAGACATCATTTTTGGTACAGAAGTTGGATTTGATTATATCGCTGCATCTTTTGTTAGATGTAAAGATGACGTATTAGAAGTGCGTAAAATATTAGAAGACAACAATAGTTCTATGAAAATTATTTCGAAAATTGAAAATATGCAAGGAATCCAAAACCTTGATGAAATTTTAGAAGTTTCAGATGGTATTATGGTTGCTCGTGGAGACATGGGTGTTGAAGTACCAATGGAAGAAGTTCCTATCGTTCAAAAACTTATGATTAAAAAAGCAATTGCAGCTGGTAAACTTGTTATTACTGCAACACAAATGCTTGAATCTATGACTAAAAATCCAAGACCTACAAGAGCTGAAACAACAGACGTTGCAAATGCAATCTATGATGGTACAAGTGCAATTATGTTATCAGGAGAATCTGCAAATGGTAAGTATCCAGTAGAATCTGTTAGAACAATGTCTACTATTGCAAAAAGAACAGAAGCAGATGTTGATTACAAAAAAAGAATGAGAAACAGTGAAGAAATGACATCAGTAGATGTAACAACTGCAATTTCACATGCAACATGTACAGTAGCAGATAACTTAAATGCAGCTGCTATTATTACAGTAACTATGTCTGGATTTACAGCAAGAATGGTTTCAAGATTTAAACCTTCTTGTCCAATTATTGCATGTAGCGTTTCAGATGAAGTATGGAGACAAAACGGATTATTATGGGGTGTTGTACCATTAAAAATCGAGAAAAAAGAAACTACAGAAGAATTATATAAATCAGCACTTGATGCAGCAATCAATGCTGGCTTAGTTAAAAAAGGTGATAAAGTAGTATTTACA
Source organism: Lachnospiraceae bacterium (assembly GCA_051653625.1). Taxonomy (GTDB): domain Bacteria; phylum Bacillota; class Clostridia; order Lachnospirales; family Lachnospiraceae; genus SFDP01. Next base: position 23,209 of record JBOFWM010000079.1, on the reverse strand, counting down.
GCAGGCGTTCCATTGGGAGTATCTGGAAATACAAATATGATTCGTGTAGAAGAAGTGTAATATATTTATTATTTCATACTATAAAAGCTCTTAAATGCTTTGCATTTAGGAGCTTTTACTGTTAAAATAAGAAGATAGACTTGATGAAAGGCTGTAAATATATGATATTTACAAAAGGACTAAATGGGAAAAATATTTTATTTGATGGGCAAAAGTTCATCTGGAAAAGACACAATATATAAGCATTTACTACAATCTAGAGGAATAAATTTAAAATCCATTATTCCACATACAACAAGACCAATAAGAGATGGAGAAAAACACGGAGTCGATTATTATTTTACAGATGAAAAAGAGTTAGAAGAATTACAAAATAAAGGAAAAATAATAGAATTAAGAGAGTATAATACGTTTTATGGAACATGGAAATATTTTACAGTTGATGATGAACAAATAGACCTTAATACAAATGATTATATTTTGGTAGGTACATTAGATTCTTTTCAAGCAATAAAAGAATATCTTGGGGAAAATAATGTGATTCCAATTTTAATAGAGTTAGATGACGGAGAGCGTCTACAGCGAGCATTAAATAGAGAAAAACAACAAAAAATTCCAAAGTATGAGGAAATGTGTAGAAGATTTTTAGCAGATTCTTCAGATTTTTCAGACCAAAGATTAAAAGAAGTTGGAATTATTAAAAAGTTTAATAATGATGATTTAGGAAATTGTCTTGAACGGATTAAAGAATACATTCAATCATTTTAATAAATTATTTAGAAGGGGTACAGTGTGGATATAAAAGTGAATCATGTTGTAAGCACAACACCTTTAGAACAAACAACTCAACCGAAAGTCGGTGATGAGAATTTTAAATTTGTGCTAGCAAGCCGAATTGAAGAAGCAGATTTACAAAACAGATTAAATGGTCTTTTAGAAGAAATTACAATGCAAGGAAATAGACTATCGAAAAAAAGAGATGTACGCGATATGAAAAAATATAGGGGATTGATCAAAGAATTTGTAAATGAAGTTGTGAATCGTTCCCATGAATTTTCGAGAGAAAATTACTTAGATAGAAGAGGACGTCATAGAGTATATGGAATTATTCGTAGAGTAGATGAAACCTTAGATGAATTATTACAAGAGTTGGTAAAAGATGAACAAGATAATCTTGCTATTTTAAATAAAATCGGTGAAATTAGGGGATTGTTATTAGATATTTTTACATGAAAAAGGATGGTTAATATGTATGGCAAATTTTAAAGATGTTGTAGGTCAAGAACACATAATATCACATATGCAAAAAGCAATTGAGAGTCAAAGAGTATCTCATGCATATATAATCCAAGGTGAGAAAAAATCTGGGAAATTATTTATTGCGAAAAATTTTGCAAAAACATTACAGTGTGAAAAAGGAGATAGTATTTCTTGCGATCTATGTAAGTCTTGCATACAAACAGAAAGTAACAATCATCCAGATATTATTTACATCACACATGAAAAACCAAATACAATTAGTGTTGATGATATTAGAAATCAACTTAACAATAGCATAGATATTAAACCGTATAATAATCGTAAAAAAATATACATTATTGAAGATGGAGAAAAATTAACTATTCAAGCACAAAATGCTATTTTAAAAACGATTGAAGAACCACCAAGTTATGGTATTGTAATGATATTAACAAATAATGTTGATATGTTGCTTCCTACAATATTGAGTAGGTGTATTTTACTTAATATGAAGCCGCTTGAAGATGAAGTAATAAAAAATTATTTATGCAAACAATTAGAAATTCCAGATTATAAAGCAAAAGTTTGTGCCGCTTTTTCAAGAGGAAATTTAGGGAAAGCAATGATTCTTGCAAAAAGTGAAGAATTTGATTTGATTAAAGGAGAGCTAGTTTCTCTTCTTAAATATATCAAAGAGATGGAACTTTCAGAAATTGTATTAGCAATTAAACAAATAAATGAAATGAATTTTAATATACCAGATTACCTTGATATGTTAGCGATATGGTATCGAGATATTTTGCTTTTTAAAGCAACAAAAGATGTAAATCACTTGATTTTTAAAGAAGAAATACAGTATATTAAAAAAGTAGCAGATAATAGTTCATATGATGGAATTGAATGTATTTTAAAAGCACTTGATAAGGCAAAAGTTCGTATCAATGCAAATATTAATATTGATTTAGTATTAGAGCTATTGTTATTAACAATAAAAGAAAATTAGGTGTGTAATCACAGATAGGAATTATAGATGGTAAAAGTAATAGGAGTTCGTTTTAGAACAGCGGGAAAAATATATTTTTTTGATCCAAAAAATCTTGTTATTAAAAAAGGGGATCATGTCATTGTTGAAACAGCTAGAGGTATTGAGTATGGAACAGTTGTTGGTGATTTGAAAGAAATTAATGAAAGTAAAGTAATTCAACCACTTAAGCCGGTTATTCGTGTTGCAACAAAAAAGGACATGGAACAAGAAATTAAAAATAAGGCAAAAGAAAAAGATGCTTTTTCTATTTGTTTGGAAAAAATTGAAAAGCATAAGTTAGAAATGAAATTAATTGATGTTGAATATACATTCGATAATAATAAAGTATTATTTTATTTTACTGCAGATGGAAGAATTGATTTTCGTGATTTAGTAAAAGATTTAGCTTCTGTTTTTAAAACAAGAATTGAGCTTCGTCAAATTGGTGTTCGAGATGAAACAAAAACAGTTGGAGGAATCGGAATTTGTGGAAGACCTCTTTGTTGTCATACGCATTTATCAGAATTTGTACCAGTTTCTATTAAAATGGCGAAAGAACAAAATCTTTCTTTAAATCCAACAAAAATTTCAGGTGTTTGTGGAAGGCTTATGTGTTGTTTAAAACATGAAGAAGAAACATACGAAGAATTAAATAAAAATTTACCAAATGTTGGAGATTTTGTAACAACACTTAGTGGATTAAAAGGAACGGTTCACAGTATTAATGTTTTAAGACAATTAGTGAAAATTGTAGTTGAAGTAAATGATGAAAAAGAAATACAAGAATATAAAGTAGAAGAAGTTAAATTTAAAAAGAAACAGAAAAAAGAAAAAATAAACATGGATAAAGAGTTGTTAGAACTTGAAAAATTAGAAATGCAGGAAAAAGGAATTCATGAAAATAGAAAATGAAAGAATTGATGAATTACACAGAAACGGTTATCGGATCATACAAGATCCCGACCGTTTTTGTTTTGGTATAGACGCAGTTTTATTATCTCATTTTGCACAGGCAAAGGAAGATAGTAAAGTCTTAGATCTTGGAACGGGGACAGGAATCATACCAATTTTAATGGAAGCGAAAACAAAAGCAAAAAAATTACATGGAATCGAAATACAAAAAGAATCTGCCGAAATGGCAAGAAGAAGTGTTGCTTTAAATCAATTGGAAGAGAAAATAGAAATTATAACAGGGGATATTAAAGAGTGTCATAAGCTATTTGAACCAAATAGTTATGATGTAGTAACATCTAATCCACCCTATATGATTTCGCAACATGGAATTCAAAATCCGGATAGTGTCAAAGCCATTGCACGACATGAAATTCTGTGTACATTTGATGATATTGCATCGCAAAGTGCAAAAATGTTAAAAGATGGTGGAAATTTCTTTTTGGTGCATAGGCCATTTCGACTAGTTGAACTATTTATTACATTGACGAAGTATAAATTAGAACCGAAACGTATGCAATTTGTGCATCCATATGTGGATAAGGAACCGAATATTGTGTTACTTGAATGTAAAAAAGGCGGAAATTCTAGGATTACTGTGGAAAAGCCATTAGTTGTTTATGAAAAAGATGGAAGTTATACAAAAGATTTAAAAGAAATTTATGGATTAGATTAAAGAAATAGGGAGGATTACAATGATAGGAACATTATATTTGTGTGCTACGCCCATCGGGAATTTGAAAGATATGACACCAAGAGTTATAGAAACATTACAAGAAGTAGATATTATTGCAGCAGAGGACACGAGAAATAGCATAAAATTGTGCAATCATTTTCACATTAAAACTCCTATGACAAGTTATCATGAATATAATAAAATCGATAAAGCAAATTCATTAATTGCATCCCTAAAAAATGGAAAAAATATTGCATTGATTACAGATGCTGGGACACCTGGAATATCAGATCCAGGAGAAATTTTAGTAAGACTTTGTTTAGAAGAAGAAATACCAGTTACTTCGTTACCAGGTGCAGCCGCATGCATTACTGCCCTAACTCTTTCTGGACTTAGTACAAGAAGATTTTGTTTTGAAGGATTTTTACCAAAAGATAAAAAAGAAAAAAAACAAATTTTATTAGAACTTCAAAATGAATCAAGAACGATCATTCTATATGTAGCACCACATCAAGTAACTCAAACGCTAGATGATTTATATACATCTTTAGGAAATAGAAAACTTACGATATGCAGAGAATTAACGAAAAAATTTGAAACCATATTTCCAACAACAATAGAAGAGGCAATCTTGTATTACAAAGAAAATGAGCCAAGAGGTGAATATGTTTTTGTAGTAGAAGGAAAAAGTTTTGAAGAGAAATTTTTAGAAGAGAAGGAAAAATTCTTAGAATTATCAATTGAAGACCATATGCTTTTATATACAACAAAAGGAATCGAGCAAAAAGAGGCAATGAAAATGGTAGCAAAAGATAGAGGGGTTAGCAAAAGAGATATTTATAATTATCTTTTGAAATAGAAATTAGGAGGGATTGCATTGAGTGAGAAACAACAAGAAGAGAAAATAACATACATGACACAAACACCGATTCCAAACTTAGTATGGAAATTAGGAATTCCAACAATTATAAGTATGTTAGTAAGTTCATTTTATAATATGGTAGATACTTTTTTTGTTGGTCGTATTAGTACACAAGCAACAGCTGCAGTTGGTGTTGTTTTTTCTCTTATGACGATGTTACAAGCAGTATCTTTTTTATTTGGTCATGGTTCAGGTAATTATATTTCAAGAAAATTAGGAGAAAAAAAGTATAAGGAAGCAAATGAAATGGCATCGACTGGATTTATTTATGCAATTGTTGCAGGCTGTCTTATTATGATTGTTGGATTGCTATTCTTAGAGCCTCTTTCTTATTTTCTTGGTGCCACAGATAGTATTCTTATATTTGTAAAGCAGTATTTAGGGGTTATATTAATTGGTGCTCCATTTATTGCAGGTTCATTTGTATTAAATAATCAATTGCGTTTTCAAGGAAGTGCATCAATTGCTATGGTTGGAATTGTAAGTGGTGCAGTTTTAAATATAATATTAGATCCTATCTTTATTTTCTATTTTGAGCTTGGAGTTATGGGAGCAGCACTTGCAACAGTAATTAGTCAAGTGGTAGGATTTCTATTATTATGGGCTGGAACGAGAAAAGGTTCGAACATTTCTATACGCCTAAAAAATTTTAGTCCTGACAAAGAGTATATGATAAATATTATAAGAGGTGGAATTCCATCGCTTTGTAGACAAGGTTTAGGAAGTGTTGCAACGATCGTTTTAAATCAGGTAGCAGGCCCTTATGGAGATAGTGCAATAGCAGCAATGTCTATTGTATCTCGAATTGCTATGTTTGCAAATTCAGCATTAATTGGGTTTGGACAGGGATTTCAACCAGTATGTGGATTTAATTATGGAGCAAAGCTTTACAAAAGAGTGAGGGAGGCTTTCTATTATTGTTTAAAATATAGCATCATTGCATTAGTACTATTATCACTTTTGGGATATATTTTTGCACCAAACCTAATAGAGTTTTTCCGTGAAGACAAAGATGTTATAGAAATAGGTACGATTGCATTACGATTTTTATGTATTACATTTCCACTTAATTCTTACATTATTTTGTGTAATATGATGTTGCAATCTATTGGAAGAAGTTTGAAAGCATCAATTGTTGCATCAGCAAGACAGGGAATATTCTTTCTTCCAGCTATTATTATTCTGCCATTACTTATGGGGATTCGAGGAATACAAATAAGTCAAGCTGTAGCAGACGGTTTTACATTCCTTCTTGCAGTTCCACTTGGATTGTCTGTATTGAATGAATTTAAACAAAGTGATACATAAAATAGAAAAAACAAAGCTGTTTTAATTTTCATTAAAACAGCTTTGTTGTCCATTTTGTACAATCCCATACATGTGTAGCAAGACCATCGTAAAATTCTGGTTCATGGCACACCATTAAAATACTTCCTTTATATGCTTGTAATGCTCTTTTTAATTCATCTTTTGCATCAACATCTAAATGGTTGGTAGGTTCATCTAGTAGTAAAATATTTGATTCTCTATTAATCAATTTACAAAGACGAACTTTTGCTTGTTCACCACCACTTAATACTCGGACTTTACTTTCAATATGTTTTGTTGTTAATCCACATTTTGCAAGAGCAGATCGTACTTCATACTGTGTAAAACCAGGAAACTCTTGCCATATTTCTTCTAGACATGTTGTATCAATGCCTTTTTGCATCTCTTGTTCAAAATATCCAATGCTTAAATAATCCCCTTGTTCCACTTCACCAGAAATTGGTTTAATTAGCCCTAATATGCTTTTTAAAAGTGTTGTTTTTCCAATTCCATTTGATCCAACTAAAACTATTTTTTGTCCTCGTTCCATTTCAAGATCTAGTGGAATAGAAAGTGGTTCGTCATAACCTATGACTAAATTTCGTGTTTGGAAAATATAACGTCCAGGTGTGCGAGCTTCTTTAAATTTAAATTCTGGTTTTGGCTTTTCACCTGATAATTCAATCACATCCATTTTATCTAATTTCTTTTGACGAGACATTGCCATATTTCTAGTAGAAACACGTGCTTTATTTCTTGCAACAAAATCTTTTAAATCAGCAATTTCTTTTTGTTGTTTATTATAAGCTGCTTCCATTTGTGATTTTTTCATTGCATATACTTCTTGGAATTTATCGTAATCCCCAACATAGCGGTTTAATTCTTGATTGTCCATATGATATATCAAATTGATTACACTATTTAAAAATGGAATATCATGAGAAATTAATATAAATGCATTTTCGTATTCATTTAAATAACGTTTCAACCATTCAATATGAATTATATCAAGGTAGTTTGTTGGCTCATCTAATAATAAAATATCAGGTTTTTCAAGTAAAAGTTTACCAAGTAATACTTTTGTACGTTGCCCACCACTTAAGTCTGTAACATCTTTTTCTAAACCAATTTCATTTAATCCTAAAGCACGTCCCACTTCTTCTACTTTCGAATCAATCAAATAGAAATCATACATGGTTAGCATATCTTGAATAGTACCTAATTCTTCCATATATTTTTCGAGCTCTTCTTCTGATGCATCACCCATTTTTTCACAAATTTCATTCATATTTGCTTCCATTTCTAAGAGAAAATCAAAAGCCGATGTTAACACACTTCGAATCGTCATACCTTTGTCAAGCGCAGTATGTTGATCAAGGTATCCAATTCTTACATTTTTTGCCCACTCAACTTTTCCTTCATCTGGCACTAACTTTTGCGTGATGATATTCATAAAAGTGGATTTTCCTTCACCATTTGCACCAATTAGTCCAATATGTTCTCCTTTTAGAAGGCGAAAAGAAACGTCGTTAAAAATTGCGCGATCTCCAAACCCATGTGTTAAATGTTCTACATTTAAAATACTCATTACTATCTCCAATCTTTTACAGTAAAAATAAAAATCTTATACGAACTTTAGTATCATATCACAAAATTAGGGGAAAGATAATATAGAATATAAGATTTCTTTATAAAAATTTCAGATGAAATAAGTGCATAAATATGATAGTTTTATGTAAAGACAAAATTTAGAAAGAATGAGGAGTATTATGAAAAAATTAATTGTACTAGCAATATTAACAAGTTCTCTATTAGTTGTAGCATGTGGAAGTAAAAATGATGTGCAAGAAAATACACCAAGTACTACACCGAGCACGACACAAGAAGAGGAAATTATAACAGATGAAGGCATAATTGTAGAGGATGTAACAGCGACAGAATTGATTGAAGCTGTTAAAGAGGAACTAGGGGAAAATTATTGGCCAAGTATGGATATTCCATCAGATTATATTACAGGAACAATTGGAATAGATGAAAGACTATATGAAGAAGTTGCTGGACAAATGCCGATGATTAGTACGAATGTAGATATGATTTTAATTGCAAAAGCAACAGATGGAAATCTTGATGCATTAAAAAGTGCTATAGAGTCGTATCGTGAAACATTAATAGCAGATAGTGTACAATATCCAATGAATGTTGGAAAAGTTCAAGCATCAAAAATTGAAACAATTGGAGATTACGTTGTATTTGTTCAATTAGGCGGAAGTTCTATTGATTTAGAAACAGAAGAAGAAGTAATTAAAGCTTGTGAAGAAGAAAATAATAAAGCAATAAATGTTATTGAAAGTAAATTGGTAAAATAATATGGTATTTAGTAGTATTGTATTTTTATTTCGGTTTTTACCAATAATTCTTGCAATCTACATGGTGGCTCCTAAGAGAATGAAGAATTTCATTCTCTTTATAGGGAGTCTTATTTTTTATGCATGGGGAGAGCCTATCTATGTTACTTTGATGTTATTTTCCACAGTATCAGATTTTCTCCATGGGAAAAAAATAGAACATAACTTATTATTGGGAAAAAAAAGGAATGCAAGAATTTGGCTGATTTCGTCTATCACAATTAATATTTTAGTACTTGGATTTTTCAAATATTCGGATTTTTTAATTACGATTATAAATAATAGTACAAATTCAACGATTCCATTATTAAATCTTGCATTACCAATTGGAATTTCTTTTTATACCTTCCAAACAATGTCCTATACAATTGATGTATATAAAAAAGAAGTAAAGGCACAAAACAAGATTATCGATTTTGGTATGTTTGTAACAATGTTTCCACAATTAATAGCAGGACCAATTGTAAAATATAAAACTATTGCACCTCAAATAGAAGAAAGAAATTCAAATATAGATCATATTTGTGATGGAATGAAAAGATTTTTAATAGGGTTATCAAAGAAAGTATTACTTGCAAACCAAATTGGGCTCTTATGGGAGGAAATTCAAGTTCTTTCAAATCCTTCTGTATTATCATCGTGGATGGGTGTAATTGCATTCGGTTTACAATTGTATTTTGATTTTTCTGGATATTCAGATATGGCAATTGGACTTGGGCATATTTTTGGATTTACAATTCCTGAAAACTTTAACTATCCGTATATGGCAAAAAGTGTAACGGAGTTTTGGCGTAAATGGCATATTTCGCTTAGTTCTTGGTTTAAAGAATATCTTTATATTCCATTAGGTGGAAATAAAGGTGGTGCAATCAAGCAATATAGAAATATTGTTATTGTTTGGTTAATCACAGGACTTTGGCATGGGGCAAGTTGGAATTTTATTCTCTGGGGAATGTGGTTTGCAATATTTTTATTCATTGAAAAATGGTTGGGAGAAAGAATTGAAATAATACCGCGATTTCTAAGGCATTTATATACGTTATTTGTAGTATTTACAAGTTGGGCAATTTTTTCTATTACTGAGTTATCACAAGTAATAGAAGTACTAAAGAATATGTTTTTATGCAATGGAGCTTTGTTGTATAATACTGAAGATTTTTATAGAATAAGTAATTATTGGTTTTTATTTCTTCTCCTTATCATAGGAAGTACAAATTATCCTAAAAAATTAGTAGTATTTTTTGAAAAGAAGATACCTAGTATTGTGTATTGTGGAATCGAATATGTTATTTTTATTGCAATGTTGTTGATAACAATCGCATATATTATTGGATCATCCTATAATCCTTTTTTATATTTTATATTTTAGATTTTAAGGGGGAAAAATGAGAAAACAAAAGCAGCTTATTTTTATTATACTTATTAGTACTATCTTTGTAGGAATAATGATATTTGACTTCTTAAAAACAGATCAATATTTTAGTGAAACAGAAAATAAAATATTAGAACAACGACCGGAGATTACTTTAGATACTCTATTTGATGGATCATTTACTCGTTCATATGAAACATATATTGCGGAGCAATTTATAAAGCGAGAGGAGTGGATTACATTAAAAACAATTACAGAAAAGCTTTTACAAAAAAAAGAAAGTAATGGCGTTTATTTTATTGCAGATGGAAGTTTTATTGAAAAAAATAAGAAGGATGATTTTGATGAGAAAAAAATGGAACTTAAAATAAATGCACTTGTAAAAGAGACAAAGGAACTTTCAGAAATAATATCTGGTAAAGTTTCCTTAATGTTTGTGCCTGGAGCAGCTGGCATTTGGAAAGAAAAGATACCTTTATTTTCAGATGAAGTTGATCAGATAGAAATAATTGAAAAGATAGAAGCGTATATAAGTGATTCTATTCATATGATAAGAGTAGATAAGATTTTAGAGCAACATAAAGAAGAAGAAATTTATTACAAAACGGATCATCATTGGACTACTTTAGGGGCGTTTTATGGATACCAATCCTACTTAGAAACACAAGGTTTAAATAAAGTATCATTAGAAGAGTATCAGATTACTTTGGTCAGTACTGATTTTTTAGGAACACTTCATTCAAAAGTAAATATACCGGTAACAGCTGATGAAATAGTTAAGATAGAACCAAATGAAAAAGAAAATGTTTCAATAGAGTATGTTTATGAGAATCGACTATCGGATTCTTTTTATGAAGAAAGTCACTTAGCAACAAAAGATCAGTATAGTTATTTTTTGGATGGCAATCATCCGCTTATTAAAATTACAACTGTGGGAGAGGGAAAAAAAGATTCGATTTTAATAATCAAGAATTCATATGCGAATTGTTTGATTCCTTTTTTATCCAAAAATTACAAAAATATACATGTGATTGATCCAAGATATTATCGGTCAAATATTAGCGAATATGCAAAAATGGAGCAAATAGAGGATGTATTGTATTTGTTTGATGTAATTAATTATTTTTAAAAAATTTGTGAATTCTAATGCGACTGAAATGTCTTTTGGTCGTTCTTCTTGTTTTTTCAATAGTGCTATGGTACACTGAAAAGAGTGGGTTAGTGTACCATAAAATACGAATTATAAGAGGTGTGTATTTTGGATAAGCAAGAATACAAATTATGTGCAGAAGAAATCAAATCATTAATTAAAGAACGTGAATTTAGAAAAGCAATGGAGATTGCAGAGAAAATTGACTGGAATAGAGTGAGAAGTGTTGCAATGCTTTGTACAGTTAGTGATTTGTATAAAATAAATAGAAAATATAAAGAGGCAAAAGAATTACTTCTAATGGCGTATGATCGTCATCCAACAGGAAGAACAATCATATATTCTTTATGTGAATTATGCATTAAAACAGATGATATTGTTCAAGCAATAGAATGTTATAAACAATTCTTAAAAATAGCTCCAACAGATTCTGGTAAGTATATTTTACAATACAAAATATATGTTGCACAAGAAGTTAGTTTAGAAGAACAGATTGCTGTTTTAGAAGAGCTAAAAAGAAGAGATTATAGAGAAAAATGGGGATATGAATTAGCATATCTTTATCATAGAATAGGTTTGAGTCGAAAATGTATAGAAGAGTGTGACGAATTAATTCTTTGGTTTTCAGAAGGCCGATATGTTACAAAAGCAATGGAATTAAAAATGTTACATCAAGTTCTTACACCTCTTCAACAATCAAAATATGAACTTGCTACAGGTGTTTCGTTGTCAAGCAATGCAACGGAAGAAAAAACGGCTATCCAAGAAGAGACAAAAGCACAAGAAGAGCATAAAGAGGAAGAAATGCTCGTTAAGCCAATGAATATTGGAGAATATGATACTGTTAATCTTCAAAAGATGATTGCTGAAGAAATGAAAGAAGTATTAAACGAAAATCAAGAAAAAACAAGAGAAATTATTGCTCCAATGTTAGACTATACGAATGATATGGAAGAAGTGATTCTTGGTGATTCTTTAGATGAGATTTTATTAGAGGAAGTAATAAAACTTGAAGAAGAAAAGCAAAATCAAGAAAAGGTAGTAGAAGAAAGACAAAAAGTTGAGCCAAAAGCAGTGGGAACTGAGATGGAAAAAGATAGAGATCTTGTTCTTGTAACACCACCACCAGCTATCGCACCTTTACTGTCACAAGAATATGATGGACAAATTAGCTTAGTTGTTCCAGAACCATCTCTTGTTGAAAAACAAATTACAGGTCAAATGAATATTGAAGAAGTATTGATTGAATGGGAAAAGATTAAACAAAACAGTGAAGAAAAACGGAAAGAGGAGATAAAAGATCGACTTTTGAAACATACTGGTGCTATGTTTTCAGAATTTGAAGAAAAAATTCGAGATGGTATCTTAGAAAAATTAGAAGCAAATGATCTAGATTCTTCTCCAACACAAGAGCTTGCAGAAGCAGTACTTATTGCAGGTGCACTAAACCTTGGAGAAAAATCCATTGATGAATTGATTCCTGATGAGTCTAACGATACATTACTTAATATTGATATACAAGAAGAAGTACAAGATACAGTACAAGATACAGAAGAACTAGAGCCTGTAGAGGAGTTAGAAGAATTGGAAGTTGAAGAAGAACTCGAGGAACTAGAAGCTGAAGAGGAATTTGAGGAATCAGAGGAACTAGAAATTGAAGAATCGATTGAGGAATCAGAAGAATTAGAAGCTGATGAGGAAGTTGAAGAGAAAATCGAAACTTCAAGAGACTTTACGGAATCAGAAAGAGAATTGTTTTCTCCATTTGTTCATACAAAAAATGCACGTATGCGTTTTATTAACGCATTAGAAAAAGTAAGTTTGGCAGCTTATACAGGAAATATTATTGTTTGTGGGGAAGCGGATTCAAATACAATAGGATTAGCAAAAAATATATTAAAAGAAATTCAGTCGAGCGATCATAATTTTTCAGGTAAAATTGCAAAAGTTACTGGAAATTCATTAAATTCTAGAAATGTAGAATCAACAATAGCAAAATTAAATAATGGTGGACTTATTATTGAGCAAGCTAGTGGTATGAATACAAGTACAGTTATGGATCTATTAAAAGCATTAAATCAAGAAAATACTGGTGTTGTTGTAATTTTAGAAGACAATACAAAAGCTATCAAAAAGATGTTAGCCGCATTTAAAGAATTGGGTACCTTTTTTAACGCAAAAATCGAAATAGAATCTCTAGGAAATGACGCACTTGTAGCATATGGAAAGCAGTATGCAAGACATTTAGAATATTCATTAGATGAACTTGCTATTTTAGCACTTCATACAATTCTAGATGGACTACAAACAAATGATCATGTTGTAAATGTAGAAGAAGTAAGAGAGATTATAGATAATGCAATTGCAAATGCAAATCGTAAGACATTAAAACATTTTTTTGATATCTTGTTAGGAAGAAGATACGACGAAGAAGATATGATTATTTTAACTGAAGATGATTTTCCGTACTAATATGAACAATAAGGGGGCATTACATGGAAGATTTTGAAAAAAATGAGAAGATTTATATTTCTAAAGACGATCAGTATTTGTTTGCAGAAGGAACGCATTATGAAATTTATAATAAATTAGGTGCACATATCTCTTTTGAAAATGGGGTAAAAGGAGTATATTTTGCAGTTTGGGCACCAAATGCCAAAAGAGTACATGTAATTGGAACATTTAATGGATGGAACGAAGAATCACACGGTCTAGAAAAAGTAGGAGAAGGTGGAATATTTGGTAAATTTTTTCCACATATAGAAGAAAACGAGTTATATAAATTTTTAATTATTGCAAAAGATGGGAATAAGTATTATAAAGCAGATCCTTTTGCAAATGAAGCTGAAATTCGACCAGGAACAGCTTCTAGAATTACAAATCTATCAGATTTTCATTGGACAGATGATGAATGGATGAAAAATAGGGATAAAAAAAATCATCAAAAAGAACCAATTGCAATTTATGAATGTCATATAGGTTCTTGGTTAAGACATGGAGATGGTTTTTATTCCTATAGAGAATTTACAGATAAAATCATTGCATACTTAAAAGAATTTCAATATACACATATTGAAATTATGGGAATTGCAGAATACCCTTATGATGGTTCTTGGGGCTATCAAGTAACTGGATATTATGCGCCGACAAGTCGATATGGTAAAGCAAAAGATTTTATGTATTTAATCAATGAATTACATAAAAATAATATTGGTATTATTTTAGACTGGGTTCCAGCACATTTTCCAAAAGATGCACATGGGCTTGCAGAATTTGATGGTACATGCTTATTTGAACATAGTGATCCAAGACAAGGAGAACATGCGGATTGGGGCACTAAAATATTCAATTATGGAAAATATGAAGTAAAGAATTTTTTAATTGCAAATGCACTTTTTTGGATTAAGGAATTTCATGTTGATGGGCTTCGAGTAGATGCTGTCGCATCTATGTTATATTTAGATTATGGAAAATCAGATGGACAATGGGTTGCAAATAAATATGGTGATAATAAAAATTTAGAGGCAATTGACTTTTTAAAACATTTGAACTCAATAATTAAAATGCGTCATCCATCTGCAATTATGATTGCAGAAGAATCTACAGCATGGCCGAAGGTTACAGGAGATGTAGAAGATGGTGGACTTGGATTCACATTTAAGTGGAATATGGGATGGATGCATGATTTTTGTGAATATATGAAATTAGATCCACTATTTAAGAAAAATAGTCATCATAGTCTTACCTTTGCAATGAGTTACAATGAATCCGAAAATTATATTTTACCATTATCGCATGATGAAGTAGTACATTTAAAATGTTCTATGGTTTCTAAAATGCCAGGATTTCAATCCGATAAGTATGCAAATTTAAGAGCTGGTTATGCATACATGTTTGGTCATTGTGGAAAAAAACTGCTTTTTATGGGGCAAGAATTTGGACAAGAGAGAGAGTGGTCTGAAGATAACGAATTAGATTGGTTTTTACTTGAAAAACCATTAAATAAAGGAATGCACTCTTATGTGAAAGAGTTACTTTCCATCTATCGAACTTATCCAGCCTTATATGAAAATGATAATAACTGGTATGGATTTGAATGGATCAATTGTTGTGATGGGGAACGAAGTACATATAGTTTTTTGAGAAAATCAGAAACAGGAAAAAATAATTTATTATTTGTTTTTAACTTTACACCAATTTATAGAAAAGAGTATATGGTAGGAGTTCCTACTCATAAGAAAGCTAAATTATTATTAAACAGTGATGAAAAAAAATATGGTGGTGAAGGATTTTTGATAAAAAAAGAGATGACTCCAAAAAAGAAAAAAGTAGATGGAAAAGACTATTCTATAACATTTGATTTGCCTCCATTTAGTGCAATCATATTTCTTGTTTAAAAACACTTAAGTAATAATAGAATATGGTCGAAATAAAAGGTGAATGATTATCATTCATCTTTTTTTATAAAATAACCAAGAAATAATGGAGAGAAATGTGAAAATAAATTTTTTGGATACAAATACAAAATTAGAAAAATACAATATGCAAAAAAAATCACAAGATGTTTCAAAAGCCTATAAAAACTCTTGTGTTTCATTAGACCTTTCAAAGAATCAAGGCGCAACATCCATTTTTAAAAATCAAGCTAGTACAATAGATGATATTATGCAAACAGCATCGAATATGAATATTTCTACACAAAGAGATTATATGACCGTTATGTCAAATTCGATGTCAAGTGAAGATTTTTCAAAGTTACAAGAAGAAGGCTTTGATTTATCAGCAATTGATCCTAAGGCGTCAGTTACAATTATAGACCATATCAAAGCGCAAATTGTGAAGTCTGGAAAACAGGTTGAAGGATATACAGATAATTTAACGAAAGAACAAATGATGGAGATTACATCAGATTTTACTCTGTCAAATCAGATTTCCCAAGGCTTAAAAAAGTATGATGCGGCAGATACTAAAAGTAATCGAGATAGTATTGCAAAAGAAATTGAAACGTTAACTAATGTAGAATCATTAAGTGATGGAGCTATTAAGGAATTGGTTGGACAAAAACTAGAACCAACTATAGAAAATATTTATATGGCTTCATTTAAAAATGGAGAAAATTATACACAAATCACAGGTGGATTTGATGAAACTTGGGGTGGATATTTAGTGAAAAATGGAAACAGTGAGGATTTTTCGCAAATTGAAACACAAGTAATAGATCGAATAAAAGAAAATGGTATTGAACTTACAAAAGAATCATTAGAACTTGGAAAAGGATTTGTTCGAGATAATATTCCATTTACAAAGGAAAATTTTGAATATGCTTCTGAGTTAAAAAAATTGGAATTCCCAATTCATACAATAGATATTATAGAAGCAGCATCGATTGCTATATCAGAAGGGAAAGATGCAAAAGATGGAATTCTTCTAGGAAATAGAGAAACTATTTATGAAAAAGCAAATCGTATTGATCAAAGAATGCATTTAGAAGAAGTACGACTAGAGATGACTGTGGAAGCAAATATTAAATTGTTACAATCGGGATTTTCTATTGATACGGCACCAATGGAAGAATTGATTTCAGCATTAAAAGAAGCAAAAGCACAATTGCATCAAGAATTATTTGAGACAACAGATCCAATTCTTGCAGAAGCAAGAAATGAGATTTATCAAAATAGCAATGAAATAATACAAGAAATCAAAGGATTTCCAGATGTATTTGTAGGTAATATACATCAAAAATTTCAAAAAGAAACTATCTCTACTATTCATGAGGTTGGAAATACGATAAAGGAAAAGGTTCAAGAAATACAACAAAAATATGAACCATTTATCACAAAACCAAGAACTGATTTAGGGGATAGAATTGAAAAAGCATTTCAAAGCGTGGATGGTTTATTAGAAGAGCTTGATAAGGATATTACTAGTGCAAATCAAAGGGCGCTTAAAATAATGGCTTATAATGATATAGATCTTACAGAGGAAAATTTTGAGAAAGTACTAGATGCAGATTTGACAGTCCAAAGAATTATTACAAAATTAAATCCAGGAACCGTATTAAGCATGATACGAGAAGGTGTAAATCCATTAACATTGACTTTTGAAGAGTTAGAAACATATTTAAATACTAAGGATGAGAATAAAAATCAAAAAATCGAACGATTCTCTAAATTTTTATATCAATTAGAAAAAAATAATGAGATTACGAAAGAAGAAAAAGAATCTTTTATTGGGATTTATCGTATGATACATCAAGCTGAAAAAAAAGAGGGCGCATTGGTAGGAACACTTGTTGCGAATGAGCAAGCATTGAGTTTTTCAAATATGTTGCAAGCATACCGCTATAAAACAGCAAAGCAACATACATACACTGTTGATGATCAGTTTGGAACATTAGAAGAACTGCTCATTAAAGGGAAAAGTATTTCGAGCCAAATTAATGAAAGTTATATTGCGAGAGAAGAAATTGATACGATGATGAAACATAAAATGTTTGATTCGATTACAGAAAATACAATGCGTGAAACTTTAAATTATGAACAAGAAATTTATTCCTATATTGAGCAAAATGGATATGCATTGATTCCTGATACGATAGCAGGAGTAAAGCAATTATTTTCTAAGAATAAAAATATGTTTGATGAGATTTCAAATATATGGTCAAAAAATGTATTAAATAAAATGGAACATAAAGAAGCGTTTGTTGAAGACTATAAAGAATTCCTAGAGGTTTTTGATGAATTAATTGAAAATAAGATAGAGGAAGAAAAAGAAAGCACATACCTAGATATTAAAGAGCTTCATGTTTCTTACAAACAGCTTGGTTTTATGAAACAAAGTATGGCAGAGGAACAATATTTTTTCCCGTTAGAAGTAAGCGGAGAGACAATTGCTGTAAATTTAAAAATTGAGCATAGTAATACAGAAAAGGGTAGTGTAAGAGTATACTTTAACGCTAAAACATATGGAGAAGTAGTTGGAAAATTTGAGATAAATACAGAAAAAAATGAAATTTATGGTGCTATACTATCTAATTCAAAAGAAGGATATGAAAAATTAAAAGAGATTTGTAAAGATGCTTCCAATGAACTAGAAAAAAATATAGAAGGTGATTATAAAGTATCACTATTCCCCAATTATAATAAAGATGTAAATACGACAACTTTATTAGAAAAAAATACAAGTAAAATAAATGAAATTGATACTAGTACACTTTATCAGATAGCAAAATGTTTTTTAGAAACATTATAAGAGAAAGGAAATTGATATGAAAATAGGTTATAACGCATCGGCAATGCTAGCAAACAATTCACTAAAACAAAGCGATAATGCAGTTTCAAAATCCATTCAAAGATTATCATCGGGATTAAAAATCAATGCAGCAAAAGATAATCCATCAGGACTTGCAATAGCAAAAAGGATGAAAGCACAATTACGAGGGATAGAAACAGCAGGAGATAATGTAACAAATGGAATTTCTCTTATTGAAACAGCAGATGGTGCATTATCTGAAGTTCATGCAATGATTCAAAGAATGAATGAGTTAGCAGTTAAAGCTTCAAATGAAACAATGTCAGCAGATGATATTAGTATTATCAATGATGAATTACAACAATTAAAAGATGAAGTAGTAAGAATATCAGATACAACACAATTCAATGGTCAAAATTTATTAGATGGATCCTTCGATTTTAAAGGATTTTCAAACGACCTAGATGTTAAAGTGGCGGGTTATTCGGATTCCGTTTTAACAGGCAATTATAATGTAAAAATCGATTTAAAGTTTGATGCAAATGGAGCAGTACTTGAAACATCTGAAGTTACAGTAGATGGAGTGAGTGCCGTAGATTATGAGGTAAAAGACAATCGTATTACAATCAAAGGTGACAATGGATTTGAATTACAATTAGACCTTGAAATTTCAGGTGCAGACATTGCAAAGGAATTTAGCGTGGAATTACAACAAATGGGTACTATGACTTTACAAATTGGTGCAAATGAAGGACAAACTTTACAAGTTAGAATTCCAGCCATTACCTTAAAGAATATGGGAATCGAAAATACAAATACTCTTACACATGAAGCGGCTACAAGTGCGATTGGAGAATTGAATACTGCACTATCTTATGTTTCTTCTGTTAGAAGTAGATTAGGTGCATATCAAAATAGATTAGACCATACTACAAATAATTTAGATGTTACTAATGAAAATATGACAGCAGCGCATTCACGTATTATGGATGTTGATATGGCTACAGAAATGACAAATTATACGAGTATGCAAGTTATTTCTCAGGCAGCAATATCAATGATAGCTCAAGCAAATGAAAGACCTTCACAAGCATTACAATTACTTCAATAGAGGAGAATTGTTAGATGAAAGAGAAAGAAAAAAAAGAATATACGCTTCGCATTGCAAAAGCAAATAAAACAAAATTAATTGTAATTTTATATGATATGGTTTGTACTTATCTAGAAGAAGCAATGGAAATTTTTGATGAAAAAGAATTTGAACATGCAAAAAGAGAAATAAAGCAAGCCATCTTATGTTTAGAAGAATTACAAAATTCATTACAATTAGAATTTGAACTTGCTAAGAATTTACATGAGTTATATTTATTTTATAAAAAAGAATTGATTTTTTCTTATACACAAAAGGATAAAGTTCGCTTAGAAAAAATTTATAACTTAGTGAAGAAATTGCGAGATGCATATTCGGAAATTGAGCATTTAGATGAATCTCCTGCACTTATGGAAAATACGCAAAATATTTATACTGGATATACGTATGGAAAAAGCCAGCTAAATGTTGATTTAGCTGACCAAAACACCAATAGAGGATTTTTTGTCTAAACAAATAGAACTATTAAGATCTAGTTTGGATTCGGGCAGCATAGATAATTGTGCTGCCTGATTTAATAAGTAACGGTATCGTTTTAATACAGAATTGACTTCATATATATAACAATCAATCAAATCTGGATCAATGGCATAATCAAATCCAGCATATGCAATTTCTAATTCATATCTTGTTTTTTCAATATCTTCTAAAATAGATTTTTGTATCGTTTTAGCAGTATCTTCGGATTCTTTTTCTTTTACATTTTTTTGGTTAAAATAGAACTTCATACTACCTCCAATCATTTTTTAAAATACTCTTTGTTAGTAAGTATAGTCAAAAATGGAAAATATATGCATGTATAAAATAATTTTGCATAAAATGAAAATAGAAAAAGATAAAAGGTGGTACTAAATATGAATGAGTTAAATTATATGTCCTCAGTTATTACAATTGTTGGTATTTTTGTGGTTTTATTAAGTATTATAATTTTTAAGAAAAAATCAGAACTTGCAATAAATTTTATTATGCGAGGAATATTAGGTATGATTAGTATATATCTAATCAATGAATTATTACTTTGGATGGAAATTTCTATTAGTGTTGGATTAAATATTACGACTTTTTTGACATCTGGATTTCTTGGTTTTCCGGGCTTGCTCTTACTTTTTGGAATAAAATTATATGGACTTTTGTAGAATAGTAACAAAATTTGAAAAAATGTAAAATGGATATAGACAATTTTAAAATTATAAGCTATACTCCTTTTTACAACAGAAAGGACAAACTACATGAATATCATTTTATTTGGCTTCCTCTACATTGCAGCCTTATGGGATTATCATTGTGGAAAGATACCAAACAAGCTTATCCTTTTAGGTATTACAATTGGATATTATTCGTTTTTTATGTTTTTATATCAACAATCACTTCTTTTTATTCTTTCTCATATTTTTTTCGCAATAATTGTTCCATTTCTTTTACTTTATCCCCTTTTCATTATAGGTGCTTTAGGTGCTGCAGATATTAAAATTTTTTTTGTTATGGCATTATTCTTAACATTAGATGATTTTTGGTATTGTATGATTGTATCTTTTTATATAGGTGCTATTTTTTCGTTAATAAAAATGATATCTTGTAAAATTTTAAAAAAACAAATCTATTCTTTTCTCATTTATTTTTATCAACTTCTAAGAACAAATCAAGTAAAACCTTATCAAGGACAAATAACCATCCCATTTACGATTCCCATTTTTTTGAGCTATATTATATATTTATGGAGGTGTATATGAATCATATTATGGCATTTTGCGATCAAGAATACGAATATACCTATCAATTAGCAGAGTATTTAAAAATTGAAAAAAACTTTCCATGTGATATTGAACTATTTTCATCATTTAAAGAATTGGAAGAATACAAAGAGACTAGAACGTTAGATGTTGTATTTATTTCAGAATCTATATACTCATATTATAAAAATCAATTTATAGATGATACTATTATTATATTAAGTGAATGTGGCTCTTCAAATGATAGCGTAGTACCAACCATTTATAAATATCAATCAGGTGAATCAATTTATAAAGAGATTTTAAAATATCTAGTAGAGCATAAAACAATACAACAAAAATTTTTAATAGGCAATCATTCAAAATTAATCGGAATATATTCACCCATTGGTAGATGTTTTAAAAGTTCTTTCTCTTATATTCTTAGTCAAATACTAGGAAAAAAATCAAATGTATTATATCTAAATCTCGAAGTATATTCAGGTCTGTCTAAACTCTTAGAAAAAGAATTCTCAAGTGATATTTCAAATTTACTATTTTTTTTACAAAATAAAGAAGAAAATTTTGAATATCGTATTCAAAGTATTGTAGAAAAAATAGGTTCTATTGATATAATTCCACCTTTTTATTCCCCTATCGATTTACAATCTATTGAAAAAAATGAATGGATTGCTTTATTTAATACCATAGAATCTTATAGCAATTACGAATATGTAATTCTAGATTTATCGGACAGTATACAAGGATTATATGATATTCTAAGGGCTTGTGATCTAGTTTATACTGTTACAGATTCAGATGAATTTGCAAAAGCAAAAATATTGCAATATGAAGACATTCTTGAAAAATATAATTATGAAGATGTCAAAAAGAAAACTAAGAAAGTAAAAATACCAAGAATGCATCATTTACCAAAAAATTTGATGCAACTGCCACATAGTGAATTAGCAGAATATGTGAAACAACATGTAAAAGAAGATTTTTCGACAATTTAGGTTAGAAAGGAAGGCAATTGAAGGAAGAACTTATTAAAAATGAAATACTAGAAATATTAGAAAGCAAACATGAAATAAGTGATAAAAAATTACAAGAAGTGATTAATGAGTATTTATTAAATTCTTTTCACTGTAGAAGTTTAACCTTTAGAGAACGAGCGGACATAGCAAAAAATATATTTGATAGTATTCGAAAATTAGATATTTTACAAATGCTATTAGAAGATGATGAAATAACAGAAATAATGGTAAATGGGACAGAAAGAATTTTTATAGAAAAAAATGGCACTCTGATTCAGACAGAAAAAAGATTTAAAACAAAAGAGGATTTACAACATGTAATTAATCAAATTGTATCACAATGTAATCGGGTAGTAAATGAAGCCACACCAATTGTAGATGCAAGGTTAGAAGATGGTTCTCGTGTAAATGTTGTATTAAATCCAATTGCATTAAATGGACCAATCTTGACTATTCGTAAGTTTTATAAAGATCCAATGACATTTGAAAAATTAATTGAATATGAGTCTTTGACGATGGAATGTGCAAAGTTTTTAAAAATGCTAGTTCAAGGAAAATACAATATTATTGTAAGTGGAGGGACTGGATCAGGAAAAACAACTTTTTTGAATGCGCTTAGTACTTATATTTTAGACGAAGAAAGAATCATTACGATAGAAGATAGTGCAGAATTACAAATTTCTCATATTCCAAATTTAGTACGATTAGAAACAAGAAATGCAACAATAGAAAGTTGTAAAGCAATTACTATTAGAGAGTTAATAAAATCTTCATTAAGAATGCGTCCTACACGTATTATTGTGGGAGAGGTCCGTGGTGCGGAGGCAATGGATATGATTGGAAGTGCTATGAATTGTGGGCATGATGGTAGTATGTCGACTGCTCATGCAAATAGTGCAAAAGATGCGCTCTTACGGTTAGAAAGTATGATTTTAATGGCTGTTGATTTACCAATAAAAGCAATTAGAAGACAAATTGCATCAGGAGTAGATATTATTATTCAACTTGGAAGAGT
>JBOFWM010000078.1:0-7347 GCA_051653625.1 Lachnospiraceae bacterium | reverse complement strand
CACTTTCCAATTAATTACGACACACTATCTGCTATTTCTGTAAAGATAATACCAAGTGCATGTGCTCCTGCATCTGGATGTCCAATACTACGCTCTCCAACAGTTCCAGCTCTTCCCATTCTCGCTACTATTTCTTCGGTCTTTTTCGCACCAAGCACTGCTGCATCGGCACTTTTTTTCATTGCTTCTTTAATTGACACTTCTTTTTTTGCCGATTCAATCAAAGAATCTACGCATGGTGCCAATGCATCTACAAGAGTTTTATCTCCAACCTCTGCCCCACGTCCAAACGATCTCTTTCCTACATCTTGAATCCCTTTTAATGCTGCTTGCATCATATCTGCAAAATCAGTCAAACTTAATGTTTCTTTCTCTTTTACCGAGCGACTCGCCGCTCTAAATGCTGCACCCCAAATAGGTCCAGATGCTCCACCACAATTTTCCATTATAATTAGCGAACATGCATCTAAAAATTCACTAATAGTAAAAATGTCCATCGACAAAATATCTTTCCATTCACATTTTAACTGCTTAAATCCTTTGGCAACACTCATCCCAAAATCGCCATCTCCGGCATGTGCATCCAATTCACAAAATGGAATCTCATTTCTAATGATACAATCGCTCATTTTGTCCACAAAATAAATAATATTATCGAGCGTTATTGTTTCATCATTAATTTTCGCAAATTTTTCATCCGTTTCTAATGAATATTTCACTTCTTTATTTTTTTCCTCTTCTAACACATCACAAAACGATGGTGATTCAAGGGAATTATGAACTACAAAAGCTGGTGTATGGCATGTTTCTCCTATTAATACTTTTAATTCATCATCAAGCTTCATAATAGATAAGGAAGCACCTGCCATATCAATACTTGTCATATAGTTTCCAACAAAAGTACGATATACTTTCAAATTTTTCTTTGCAATTTCTTTTTGAACAGAATGATTAAATAAATATAACTCTTGTAACGGTGTTGCCCCAAATCCATTCACTAAAACTACAATTTCTTCATTTGTTACATTTAAATCTTCTAAAAGGGCTGCAACCATGCGTTCCGCCATTTCTGAAGCCGAAATAATTTTTTCTCTTTTAATTCCTGGCTCCCCATGAATCCCTACACCATATTCCATTTCATTTTCTTCTAATGAAAAAGTAGGTGTTCCTTTTGCTGGCACTGTACATGATGTAAATGCAAATCCAATGCTTCGAACATTTTCTATCGCTTTATTTGCACTTTCCTTTACCTCTTCTAGTGTTTTTCCATTTTTTGCCGCTGCACCCGCCACTTTATGAACAAGGACAGTACCTGCAACACCACGTCTTCCTACTGTGTATAAACTATCTTGAACTGCAATATCATCATCCACTTTTACATAATCTACTAAAATACCATCTTCTTTTGCCATATGTGCTGCATTTCTAAAATTCATCATATCACCACTGTAGTTTTTAATGATTAGTAATGTCCCTTTATCGCTTGCTGAAGACTTAATCGCTTGATAGATTTGAATTTGAGAGGGAGATGCAAAAACATCTCCACATACGGCAACATCAAGCATTCCTTCTCCGATAAATCCCGCATGTGCCGGCTCATGTCCACTTCCACCACCACTAATTAATGTTACTTTTTCTTGATCAATTTCTTTTTTCTTGATAACTTTATATTTACTTATAAATTCAACTTCTGGATGCGCCATAACAAATCCATTACACATCTCTTTTACAAGAGTTTCTGGTTGATTAATTAATTTTTTCACAATCGTACTCCTTTTTTTCTTTAAATTCCATTCCAAGTTTATCTGCTACTGCAATTGCTGCTGCAACATCTTCTACTGTAATTGGGAAAGGCATTGAATGAATAGATTCTTCTTTGATGCATGCTTTTTTTGCAACTTCCATCAATTCGCTTTTGGTAACATCAGGAACACCGATATCACTTAAACAAATTGGCAATCCTACTTCATAACAAAATTCTAACACTTCTTCAAGTTCTTCTTCACTACTATTTTCAAGTACTAATTGTGCTAATGTTCCAAATGCAACTTTTTCTCCATGAAAATAATGATGCGTTCCTTCTAAAATTGTTAATCCGTCATGAATTGCATGAGCAGCTGCTAATCCCCCACTTTCAAATCCCAAACCTGACAATAAGATATTTGCTTCAACAATATTTTCAAATGCTTGCGTTACAAGGTTGCTATCTGATGCAATTTTTGCTTTTTTTCCATCACTTAATAACGTTTGGTAGCAAAGTGTTGCAAGTGCAAATGCAGCATTTGTACCTCTTGCTGGTTTTGCAAATCCTTCACGTGCTCCACATGGTAATCCTGCATTTACAGTTGCATAAGATTCAACATTTGCTCTTGCTTCAAAATAAGTAGATAATGCATCTCCCATCCCTGAAACTAAAAATCTAGTTGGTGCATTTGCAATAATTGTAGTATCAATTAAAACTACACTTGGACTTTGTTTAAAATATGCATAATCATCAAAACTTCCATCTTCTTCATACAATACAGCTGAATGACTTGTTGGTGCATCTGTAGCAGCAATCGTTGGTACAATAATTAATGCCTCACCTTCCGCTACACACTTTGCTGTATCAATTGCTTTTCCACCACCAAGTCCAATAGTGCAGTCACATCCTTTTTCTTTTGCTAATTCTTGTAATCTTTTTACCTCTCCTCTAGAACACTCCCCTTTAAAATCACTTTCCACAAATGTAATATTAAATTTGCTAGCAGTAGCATCTAACTTTTCACGAACACGATTAATATCATCTTTATGCGCGATCAATAATGCCGAAGTTCCATAAGTTGTTACAAAATACCCCAAATTCAACAATTCATCTTCTCCTTGAACATATTTCATTGGACAAATAAATGCTTTTCTCATTTCAATACCTCCACCTTTTATTCATTTTTTCTATAATAATTGATTTTATTATAAAATATTTATGCATTTTATACACTGTAATAGCATAGCTAAATTTTGCAATATGTAATCGTAATTTCTTGTCATAAAGACAAAATTTTGTTATTATAGAATAAAATGGGAGGATAAAATATGAAACACGAATTATTTCGCTTAGATAAAATATTGAATATCGAGAAATGGCAAAGGATACAAAATGATTTTGCTAATTATACAAAAATGGCATTAATTACAGTTGATTACAAAGGAGTTCCCGTTACAACTCACAGCAACTGTACAAGATTTTGCCAACAAGTAAGAACCACCCCTTCCTTACGTTCACTTTGCGAAAAATGTGATTCACGCGGTGGTTTAGAAGCTGTTCGCAATAATAAACCTTATATTTATCTGTGCCACTATAATATTTTAGATATTGCAATTCCAATCATTGTAGATGGAAATTATATCGGTGCACTTATGGCCGGTCAAGTCCGATTATCCGATTCCATAGAGGAACATAATTTAGAGACAATTATATCTACTACTAAAAATTTAGAGTGCGATATGTATTATAACGAATTACCTATTCTCCCTTATGACGATATCATGAAAATTTCTGATTTACTTTTCAACTTATGTAATTATATTATTTCAGAAGCAATTGATAAAAATAAGATATGCGATTTATACGATACTTTAATCGATACTTCTTATTCTACAAAACATTTACCACATATTGCTTCTATTGAAAGCTTGTCATCAAATACTTTTACAAAACTCGATGGTATTTCTATTAACTCACTTCTTTATCCTGCTATCGATTATATATATCATCACAAAAACGAAACTGTTTCTTTGGAAAAGGCTTCCACTTTATGCAATATTAGCAAAAGTTATTTCAGTCGTATTTTTCATAAAACAACTGGCACAAATTATACTACTTATATTGCAACAAAAAAAATAGAGTGGGCAAAGGATTTACTTCGCACTACCACTCTATCTATTTTTGAAATTAGTGAACAATTAGGTTTTAGTGATCCTGGCTATTTTATCAAAGTTTTCAAAAAACAAGAAGGAATTACACCTGCTATTTTTAGAAAATATAATGATTAAGTCAAGTTAATCGTAAACGAAAAACTAATATCCTCTTCTCCACTTACCCTATATTGTTCTTCAACATCCGTTCCCCAACTATCAATACCACCAACGCCACGAACAGCGCCATATATACATAAAACAGTACGTCTTTTAATTGGTAGCTCCTCATGATGTGTTGCACTTTCTAATTCTAATGCTGTATATGGTAAACAAGAAAATGCGAAAGGTTTCTCTTTTTGTTGTATCGTTAATTTAAATTGTTCTAAATCCTTTTGTGTATTATCAAGAACAGTGTTTCTATATAATGTTACCCATTTTGTATTCATATGCATTCCACATTCCTGCGGAACAATATATTTTGTTACTGGCAAATCATATACTTTATACGTTCCTTCCACTCCTCCTGCCATACGATCAGGATATGTTTCTCCCGACAATCCGTTATATTCAAAAACAGGTGTTATTGTAGGTATAACAAATCTCATTCCAAACGCTGGAAGTCCTGGCAATCCTTTTTTTCCAAAATATTGAACAGAAACATCCATTTTTCCCTCTGCACTTATAGTATAAGATACCTCTACTTGTGTTTTTATAGCTGTATTAGTTTCATAAATAAATGTTATTTCTACATTTTGTGCATATTCTTGATCTGAATATCTATTATTTTCTGGTGCAACTGGTTTTTTTATGCTATTCCCATCAATCTTAATTTGAGTATCTACACATTTAAGAAACATATCTGCTCCAAGCCACATTCCAGAAGAATAAGGAAAACCACATCCCCTATCATTATCTGTAGTTGCTCTCCAAAATGTTGGCTTAGGCGTTCTATACAACCATTCTTTTCCATCAATCACCAAAGATTCTAACCCACCTGTTTGATAAGAAAAAATACAATGAAATTGTTCATTTTTAATTCCTATTGTTACATCTCCAAAAATAACTTTTATTTTTTTATTTGTACAATCCATAATAATATTTCACCTCCTGCATTGCTGGCTTTTCTGATCGATCAGCAAATAAAATTCCATTTCCAGAAAATTCATAATCCGATGGTCTATCATCAAAATCTCCACCATATCTCATTACCATTTGACCTGTAACAGTATCTTTAACAAGAAGTGCTTGATCAATATAATCCCAAATAAATCCACCTTGATACATTGGATATTTATCAAGTAAATCCATATAACTTTTCATTCCGCCTAAAGAATTTCCCATGTTATGCATATATTCGCATAGGATAAACGGCTTTGTAGGATTATTTTTAAGATACTCTTCTATAACTTCTGGCTTACTATACATATGGCTTTCCATATCAGAAATACGTTTTTTATCTGGCTCATTATGAAACACACCTTCATAATGCACTAATCTTGTATCATCTATTTGTTTGAAAAATTCATTCATATACGCAATATTATCACCAGAATATGATTCATTTCCCAAAGACCAAAATAGAATCGATACATGATTTTTTAATAGATGATAGTTATTAGCTGCTCTATCCAATACAGCCTCTTTCCACATAGGTATACTTCCCGGTACATTCCAAGAAGGTTCTACAGCCCCCATCTTTTGCCATGAACCATGTGTTTCTAAGTTACATTCCGCCATAACATAAAGACCATTTTTATCACAAAGCAAATACCATGGAACTTGCGAAGGATAATGACTTGTACGAACAGAATTAATATTATTTTTTTGCATAATAGTTATATCTTGTTCCATATCTTCTTGCGTAATAACTCGTCCAGAAAGTGCGTTCCATTCATGTCTGTTTACACCATTAATTATTAATCTTTTCCCATTTAACTTAATAATACCATCCTCTAATTCCACTCTTCTAAATCCGATTTCTTGAGGAATAAATTCAATTGTATTATCTTGTTCATCTACAACTTCAAATGTACATAAATATAAATTTGGATTTTCATTATCCCATAAAAGAATATCAGAAATAGTGACTGTATCCATTTTTAGTTTTGCATCAATATTTATTAAATCTGAATATAACAATTGTTTTTCTTCTTTATCTATTGTAGATCCTATAAGTTGTATTTTCAATTTATACTTTTCACTATTAATATCGCCCGTTATTTTAAAATCAAATGAAATTTCACCACTTGTATTGTCTTTTTTTAATTGAGACTTTATTGTCAAATCTTCAACATGAATCTTTGGTTTTGCATGCAAGAATACAGGTCTAAATATTCCAAAGAATCGAAAAAAATCTTGATCTTCTAAAAATGCAGCTGTACTTCTTTTATGTACTTCTACTGCCAAAACATTGTCCTTCTCTTTTATAAAAGGCGTCAAATCAAATTCAGCCGGTGTAAAACTATCTTCACTATATCCAACAAATTCACCATTAAGCCACACGTACATTGCCTGCTCTACACCTGCAAATACTACGGAAACATTTTTTCCTTTAAACGTATTAGTTAAATCGAATTTTAACAAATATGAACCCACTGGATTATATTCTGCTTCACTGAATTGTCCAATGAATTCACTATTCCCCAAACTATATGATGGTCTTCTATAAATATGCCCTTCCCACGGATACATTGTATTTATGTAATGTATTTTATCATAATCACTCATTTCAATATGTGATGGCACTCTAATTTCATCCCAATTAGATGCGTCAAAATCTGCATGATAAAAATCAGTTGGTCTTTCCTTTGAATTTTTCGAATAGTGAAATTTCCACATCCCATTAAGTGATTCTGTTAACAAATTATTACCAGATTCATAAGCTTCCTTATTTTCATAATACTTATGATCACTATGTGCCTCTACTTTATTTACGCGAAATATCTCTGGTTTATCTAGCCATTTCAGATCATATTGATTCATTTTTTTACTTTACCTCCACCTTTTTTATTTGCTATATTATTATAATTGTTTACTCAAATAATAGCAATGCAAATTACTCGTAAATTAAACTTATTTACTGCTCCTATAAAATTAATACTACTTGACTTAGTATATAATCAAAAATACTGATCAAAATATCCTATACTTTTTTTATTTTTTAAACAAAAAACTTTGATATCTTCGCAAAAAAACACTATGAAAATCATTTAAAATATTGAATTTATAGTTCTGTAAATATAAGATTATAATCATAAAGAAAGCTTGGATTCTAAAGAATGTCCATGGATTCAGAAAATTTATTTTCAATCTAATATCCATTAAAATAAAAACATTATAAACAATAATAACAAATAGTTCATTCTCAAAATGAATAGATATATTTTAAAACTTGTACTAATCAATAAGTTATTGTATCAATTGGAAAATATTATAGAAAATATATCTTAA
>JBOFWM010000077.1:0-23259 GCA_051653625.1 Lachnospiraceae bacterium | reverse complement strand
CATGAAAAAGTAACTATTGACTATATAGATGGAAATAGGATGAGGGGAGTTCCTCTTAGATGACCATACATCTATATCATAAAAAAGAATAAGTTCATAAGCTGATTTATCTTGCTTACAAACTTATTATACGAGGAGATACATTATGTCACTATTAGCAGATTATCATCTACATACCTCTTTTTCTGGTGATTCTGATACACCAATGTCTGATATGATAGACACTGCCATCGAAAAAGGACTTACCCAGCTATGTATAACGGAACATTTTGATCCAGATTATCCGCACTATGCAAATCTTATTCCTGGAACATTTGATCTGGACACGCCATCTTATTACAAGCATTTTTTAGAAATGCAAAAAAAATATAAAGATAAAATCACACTATGTTTTGGTGTGGAACTTGGATTGCAACCTCATTTATCAAACGATTTAAAACAATATGTCTCTTCCCATCCTTTTGATTTTATTATCGGCTCTTCACATGTGGTAAATAGACAAGATCCTTATTATCCTGATTTTTATGAGGGAAAAACAGAAAAAGAGGCTTATCGATTATATTTCGAAACGATCTATGAAACCATTACGAAATTTGACGATTTTGACGTCTATGGTCATTTAGATTATATTATCAGATATGGTCCTACTCAAGATAAAAACTACTACTACAAGGATTTTTCTGATATTTTTGATGCTATTCTCACTCTGTTAATACGTAAAAATATTGGACTTGAAGTAAATACTGGCGGACTAAAAAATGGATTAAAAGATTTTCATCCAAAACGTGAAATTTTAATGCGTTATAAAGAATTAGGCGGTTCCATCTTAACAATTGGTTCTGATGCACATAAAATAAATCAAGTAGGTCATAGTTTTGATGATGTTGCTCAATTACTTACTACCATTGGTTTTAAATACTATACTGTATTCCAAAATAGAAAACCAGAGTTTAGACCTATTTAAAGTCTAAACTCTGGCTTTTTTAACATATGGTTCCACCACCATATACATAATCTTCTTCATAAAAAACTACTGCCTGTCCTTTTGTGACAGCACGCACTGGCTCATGAAATGTACATTTCACTAGATCTTCTTCTATCTTTTCAATAGTACACATAGTTCCTCTATGACTATATCTTATTTTTGCAAGTACCTCTTTTTTTCCAACCAAATCATCTACAGCCATAAAATTTAATTTATTACATAGTAATTGTGTTGAAAATACATCTTCATTATCTCCAATCACTACTTCATTTGTATCTACTTTGATTTCCTTCACAAAAACAGGTTTTCCCAAAGATAAATTAAGACCTTTTCTTTGTCCAATTGTATAATGTGTAATTCCTTTATGTTTTCCTACCACCGTTCCATCTACTAATACAAAATTACCTGGTCCAGGTACTCTTCCATTTGCTTCTTTTTCAATAAAACCTGCATAATCATTATCTGGAATAAAACAAATTTCCTGACTATCTGGTTTATTGGCAACAGGTAAGCACATTTCATTCGCAAGTTCTCTAATTTCATCTTTTGTATAAGCACCAACTGGCATTAATGTTCTTTTTAATTGCTCTTGTGTTAAATTATAAAGTGCATATGTTTGATCCTTTGTGGCTGTTTTTGATAATTGTAGTGTCATTCTCTTATTTGGTAATTCTAATACTCTTGCATAATGACCAGTTGCAATATAATCTGCACCAATTTCAAGGCTTCTTGTCAAAAGAGATTCCCACTTTACATATCGATTACATGCAATACAAGGATTTGGAGTTTTTCCAACTAAATATTCCTCCACAAAATAATCCATAACATTTTTTTTGAATTCCTCTTTAAAATTCATAACATAGTATGGTATATCTAAAGAATTTGCTACCGAACGTGCATCTTCTACCGCACTAAGTCCACAACAACCACCATTTTCTTGTGTCGCATCATGTTCTTCATCTTGCCAAATTTGCATGGTAACGCCAATTACTTGATATCCTTCTTTTTTTAATAAATACGCAGCTACGGAAGAATCTACGCCTCCCGACATACCTACAACAACTGTTTTGTTCATTAATACTCTTCCTCTGGATGCTCTTCCTCTTCATGAATATCTGATTTTGGTTGTTCTAATCCATCAATTATAATATTATTTTTTGTAGCATAATCCCATAATGCAGCATGAATTGCTTCTTCTGCGAGCAACGAACAATGTACTTTTACTGCTGGTAGTCCATCTAACGCTTCAAGAACTGCTTTATTTGTAACTTGCATTGCCTCTTTTACACTTTTTCCAATTACAAGCTCTGTCGCCATACTACTTGTAGCAACCGCTGCACCACAACCAAATGTTTTAAATTTGCAATCTCTAATGATTTGATTTTCATCAATATCAAGAAAAATTCTCATTATATCTCCACACTTTGCATTTCCTACCGTTCCTACGCCACTTGCTCCTTCAATTTCTCCAACATTTCTTGGATTCTCAAAATGATCCATTACTTTTTCTGTATACATACTCTATCCTTCCTAACTTTACTTATTCTTCTCTTGTTTTTTTAAAAAATCTTCATATAAAGGTGACATCGAACGTAATCTTGTCACAATTTGTTTAATTTGATCTACTACAAAATCCATCTCTTCTATTGTGTTCTCTTCACAAACAGTTAAACGTAATGAACCATGGGCCTTTTCATGAGGCAAACCAATCGCTAGTAATACATGAGAAGGATCTAATGATCCCGATGTACATGCTGAACCACTTGATGCACAAATCCCCTTCATGTCAAGCATGATAAGAAGGGATTCTCCTTCAATAAATTCAAAGCTAATATTTGCATTGTTAGGAAGTCGTTTTTCTTTCGATCCGTTTAATTTTGTATAAGGAACTTCCGTTAAAATTTTCTCTATCAAATAATCTCTTAGCTCTATTTCTTTTTTTGTTTTTTCATCCATCAACTTCTTTGCACGTTCTACTGCTACTTTAAATCCAACAATTGCCGGAACATTTTCTGTACCTGCACGTCGTGCACGTTCTTGTCCACCACCATGAATAAAAGAGCGTAATTTAAGTCCTGTTTTGATATATAAAAATCCAATTCCTTTAGGTCCATTTAATTTATGTGCACTCGCACTTAGTAAATGAATTCCCATTTCTTCCACATGAATCGGTAATTGTCCAAATGCTTGTACTGCATCAACATGAAAAAGAACATTGTGTCTTTTTGCAATTTCACCTATTTCTTTTATAGGCTCTATCGTTCCAATTTCATTATTTGCAAACATAATAGAGATTAGAATTGTATCTGGTCTTATTGATTTTTCTAGCTCTTCTAGATTTACTAAACCATCTTCATTGACAGAAATATATGTTATTTCATATCCTTCTTTCTCTAACATTTCACAAGTATGAAGTACTGCGTGATGTTCTATTTTTGATGTAATAATATGTTTCCCTTTATTTGCATATGCTTTAGCTGCTTCTTTAATAGCCCAATTATCTGCCTCTGTTCCACTTCCAGTAAAATAAATCTCATTGGTCTTTGCTCCAATAAAATCAGCAATCGTTTCTCTTGCCGCTACAATTGCACTTTTTCCATCACTACCTAAAGAATATATGCTACTTGGGTTTCCGTAATATGTTGTAAAATAAGGCAACATTGCTTCTACTACTTCCGGTGCTGTTTTTGTCGTTGCTGCATTATCTAAATATATTAATTTTTTCATACTTTTCTCCTTGCCATTACTCATAAACTTTAAATTCAGTTCCCTTTTTTAATTCCTAGTAATCCACTACGAATTCGGTATTTTAAATATAACACCACATTTTTGTTCTGTCAATAATGTGTTTTTCATATATTATTTAGAAAACCTTGAATGGAGATTGTTATGAAATTAAAGAACAATCCTTTTATTATGGGAACTTTAATCTTATCTGCAACTGGATTTATTACACGAATCATTGGATTTTTTTATCGAATATTTATTTCTCAAAAATTTGGTGAAGAAGCAATGGGAATCTATCAGTTAATTGCTCCAGTTTTAGCATTGTCTTTTTCACTCAGTGCAGCTGGAATTCAAACTGCGATTTCAAAATATGTTGCAAAAGAGCCAAGTAGTAAGGATTATCAAAGTTCATTCCACTATCTTTTTGGGGGAATCCTTCTTTCTCTTTTACTTTCTTCTTTCTATTCAACTCTTGTCTTTTTTAATGCAGATTTTATTGCTACTCATATTTTATTAGAATCACGTTGTGCCATGCTCATTAAAATCATAGCACTTTCTTTTCCTTTTGGTTCTATTCATTGTTGTATTAATGGTTATTATTATGGCATAAAAAAAACAAAACTTCCAGCACTTACTCAACTTTGTGAACAATGTTTTCGTGTAAGTAGTATTTTTTTATTATATTATTATTTTACAATCCAAGGAAAAACACCTTCTATCGGGATTGCCGCAATTGGACTTTTTATTGGAGAAGTTTTTTCTGCTTTAATAGGTATTCTCATTCTTTCCAAAAGAATGATGTACTTAACTACAATATCTCCTATAGTATTAACAAAAAAAATGTTATTTAAAAGTACAAATTTAATTTTTAAATTGTCCATCCCTCTTACCATTAATCGAATTGTTATCAATTTGCTACAGAGTGTTGAAGCAATCTATATTCCAAATAAATTACAATCATATGGTTTAGCAACTTCTGAAGCACTCATTCAGTATGGTGTTTTAACCGGAATGTCTTTAAGCCTAATCTTATTTCCTTCTGCTTTTACAAAT
The DNA here is from genome assembly GCA_051653625.1 of Lachnospiraceae bacterium. GTDB lineage: Bacteria > Bacillota > Clostridia > Lachnospirales > Lachnospiraceae > SFDP01. The sequence continues at coordinate 18,494 of JBOFWM010000077.1, read as the reverse complement.
TCTGCTTCTGTACTATTATTACCTTATGTTTCTGAAGCAGAGGCAAATAATAATACGCAAAAAATAAAACGCGTGATACAAAATTCTATTCGCCTTAGTATTATGCTTGGTGTATTATGTACTTTTGTATTTTTTTTCTTTGGAAAATTAATGGGTAATATTTTATTTCACAGTGAACTTGCTGGAAAATACATTGTCACACTTAGCTTTATATGCCCTTTTTTATATATTACAACAACTCTATCAAGCATACTACACGGACTTGGAAAAACGCTTTTAACCTTTATTATTAATATTTCCTCTTTAAGCCTTAGAATCATTTTCATATTTTATGTAATTCCTATTGCAGGCATGTATGGCTATTTAATAGGACTTTTATTAAGTCAATTACTTTCTACTTTACTATGCACCATTTCATTAAAAAAATATCTTGTATCATAAAAGATACAAAAAAAGTATTCCTAGTTTTAAAAAATATGATACACTATAGGAAAATACATTAGAATTTTTCTAATACAATAAAAGGAGTACAAAAGAATGAGCTTTGAATTTATACAAAAACTTCCAACGCCAGATGAAATACGAAAACAACTTCCTATTCCTCAACATTTGGTAGCCTTAAAACAAGAACGTGATTTACAAATACAAAAAGTATTAACTGGTGAAGACAAACGTTTCTTAGTAATTATTGGTCCTTGTTCAGCAGACAATGAAGATTCTGTATGCGAGTATATGACTCGTCTTGGAAAAGTAAGTGAAAAAGTAAAAGATAAATTAATCATTATTCCAAGAATATATACAAATAAACCTCGTACAACTGGCGAGGGTTATAAAGGTATTATTCATCAACCAGATCCAGAAAAAAAACCTGATTTTTTACAAGGTCTTATTGCTATGCGTAAAATGCATATTCGCGCCATGGAAATTTCCGGACTAACTGCTGCAGATGAAATGCTCTATCCTGAAAATTGGCATTATGTTTCTGACATGCTCTCTTATGTTGCAATTGGTGCACGTTCCGTTGAAGATCAACAACATCGATTAACAGTCAGTGGTTTTGATGTTCCAGCAGGAATGAAAAATCCTACAAGTGGTGATTTTTCTGTTATGTTAAATTCCGTACATGCTGCCCAACAAGCACATTCATTTATTTATAGAGGATATGAAGTAAATACTTCTGGTAATCCTTTGGCTCACACTGTTCTTCGTGGTGCTGTAGACACACAAGGAAAAAATCTTCCAAATTATCATTATGAAGATTTACATAAATTACTCGATATGTACAATGATAGAGATCTTAAAAATCAAGCTTGTATCATTGATACAAATCATAGCAATTCAAATAAACAATACAAAGAACAAATTCGAATTGCAAAAGAAGTGCTTCATAATCGTAAAATCAATCCAGATATTCGTAATCTTGTAAAAGGGTTAATGATTGAAAGTTATCTTGAAGAAGGTTGTCAAAAAGTTGGCGGTGGAGTATTTGGTAAATCAATTACCGATGCATGTCTTGGATGGGAAGATACGGAAAAATTATTGTTCGACATTGCTGATTACCAACTATAAAATTTTAAATATAAAGTGCTTCGTAAATTTTAATTGCAATTTTTATAATAGTAGGACTGATATAAATTTCAATTAATAATCCAACGATCAGAAACATTATAATTTTAGATATAAATCTTATCGTAATACTATTTGTTAATGCTTCTTTTATATAAAAATAAAAAAATAAAAGATAAAAAATATATTGTGGTAACATGGATGCTAGAAATAAAAAGACTCCATACATTCCAAATTGAATAATATATATTTCGAACAATATTCCTAACACAACTCCAAATAGTAAGAGATATATGTAAATTATTTTTCTAAGCCATATTTTTTTAGATAAGAAAAAAATCAAAAAAAGAGCACCGATCCTTTCTTTTATACATAGTAAGGTAAGTGCTCTTTTATCTTCTTTAATATTTTGTATATTTTGAAAAAAATAAGGTTCTAGAAAATAGCCTTGTAATTTAAACTCATCATAGTATACACATAATAAAATCATGCCTATTAAACTACCAATTAGTATTAGTAATAATATAATACCTTTTTTAGAAAATCGATACATTTTGTATTCCAAAGTCTTTTTTTAATTATATGTGATTACTCAATCTTTCATTCTTACATATATTTACTTTTATAACTCATTACTGCTGCAATTGTTTTTCCATCCTCTATAACACCAGAAAAAATCATCTTTTCTAATTCATCCATAGTATAATATTCAATTTGAATAAATTCATCTTCATCAAGATTTTGCTCTGTTTTTTTCAGATTTTTTGCAACATAAATATCAATTTTTTCTTCACAAAAAGCCACAGCTGTTCGCACAGAAATTAAAAACTCCACATCATCTGTTTGATATCCAGTTTCTTCTTCTAACTCTCGTATTGCCGCTACTCGTGTTTCTTCTTCTCCATTCCTGCCACCTGCTGGAATTTCTATTGTTTCTCGCTCTAATGCACTTCTATATTGGCGCACCATGATAATTCTTCCATCATCACATACTGGTAAAATTGCTGCAGCACCATTATGACTAATAAAGTCCCACTTTACAATATTACCATTTGGTACTTTTATTGTATCTTGGTAATAATCAATAATAGATCCTTTTGCAACTAATGTTCTTTCTAAACGTTCAAATTTATTTTCCATAATACTATTTACACCCATTCTGCTATTGCTTTTCGCGTAATAATTTATCAATTGCTACAAGTTTCGTACATAATACAAATAAATCCGTTGCTTCTTTCATTTCCTCAGGACTTGGATAAGATGGTGCAATACGAATATTTTGATCTAATTCATCCACTCCTAGAGGGAATGTAGCACCCGCTGCAGTCAAAATAACACCTGCATCTTTACATTTTGCAACAATTTCCTTTGCACATCCTTCCATTGAATTAAATGAAATAAAATATCCTCCTTTAGGAGAGATCCATTCGCCAATTCCTAATCCACCTAATTCTTTCTCTAACACCTCTAAAACTGCCTCAAATTTAGGTCTTAAAATATCCGCATGTTTTTTCATATGTTTCTTTAAACCATCTAAATTTTTAAAATAACGTACATGTCTTAATTGATTAATTTTATCATACCCTATTGTTTGCATTGTCATAGAAGACAAAATCCATTCTCGATTTTTTTTCGAAGTTGCTACTGCTGAAATTCCACTTCCTGCAAAGCTTACTTTTGATGTAGATGCAAATTCTAAAACCAAATCTTCATTCCCTACCGCTCTACACTCTGATAAAATATCTAAAATTTCATCTTGATCCTCTTCATATAAATGATGAATAGCATATGCATTATCCCAATATATTCTAAAATCACTTGCTGCTGGTTTTAACTGTGCAAATCTTTTTACTGTCTCGTCTGAATATGTAATTCCTTGTGGATTGGAATATTTTGGTATGCACCAAATTCCTTTTATTTGCGGATCTGCTTCCACTAATTGTTCAATCATATCCATATCTGGTCCTGTAGAGAACATTTTAATTGGAATCATCTCAATATTAAAATATTTAGTAATTGCAAAATGTCTATCGTATCCTGGAGCAGGACATAAGAATTTAATATGATCTTGTTTACACCATGGAATACCCCCACATACTCCATGTGTATAGGATCTAGAAATAGAGTCATACATGATTGGTAAACTTGCATTTCCACAAACAATTACCTCTTCTGGCATAACATTCATTATCTCTGCCATAAAAACTTTAGCTTCTAAAATGCCATCTAAAATGCCATAATTTCTACAATCAATTCCGTTTTCAGAACACAAAGCAGACTCTGATGTAAGTTCATTTAATAAATCCATTCCCAAATCAAGCTGCATGTTACCTGGCTTACCTCTTGACATGTCAAGATTTAAATTTTTTCCTTTCATCTCATCATATTTCTTTTCCAATTCTGATTTTAATTGTAGTAATTCTTCTCTACTTAGTTCACTATAAGCTCTCATATCTTTCTCCATATGTGTATATTATTGCATAATCGTATACAATCGTGCTTTCCATATTCTACTATATCTCTATACATATGACAAGTGTCTTTATAAATTTAAATAAAAAGTCAAAAAAACCTTGCAACTATATATTATTATAATTGCAAGGTTTTAATTTTACTATTTAGCGTAATCTGTAACTCTACTTTCTCTAATCATATTAACTTTAATTTGTCCTGGATATTGCAATTCAGCTTCAATCTGTTTTGAAATCTCTCTTGCTAATAATACCATGTCCGCATCATTAATTTGATCTGGAACTACCATCACTCGAACTTCCCTACCTGCTTGAATAGCAAAAGACTTATCTACACCTTTAAAATTGTTTGTTATATCTTCTAATTTACCTAATCGACTTGTATATGTTTCTAATGTCTCACGTCTTGCACCTGGTCTAGCCGCAGAAATTGTATCTGCTGCTTGTACTAAACATGCAATTAGTGAAGTTGGTTCTACGTCTCCATGATGAGACTCTATAGAATTAAGAACAATCGCAGATTCTTTGTATTTTTTACAAAGTTCTACTCCTAATTGTATATGAGATCCTTCCATTTCATGATCAACTGCTTTTCCGATATCATGAAGAAGTCCTGCACGTTTTGCCATTCTAATATCTAGCCCCATTTCTGCAGCTAACAAACCTGTAAGTTGTGCAACTTCTATAGAATGTTTTAATACATTTTGTCCATAACTTGTTCTGAATTTCATCTTACCTAAAAGACGAACTAATTCAGGATGAACACCATGTACGCCAACTTCAATAATCGCAGCCTCTCCCTCTTCTTTTATCATAACTTCAACTTCACGTTGCGCTTTTTCAACCATCTCTTCAATACGAGCTGGATGAATACGACCATCAACAATTAGTTTTTCAAGTGCAATTCTTGCAACTTCCCTTCTGATTGGATCAAAACCTGAAAGAACTACTGCTTCTGGTGTATCATCAATAATTAAATCTACACCGGTAAGCGTTTCAAGAGTTCGGATATTTCTTCCTTCTCTACCAATAATTCTTCCTTTCATTTCGTCATTAGGAAGCGAAACTACTGATATTGTAGTTTCCGAAACATGATCCGCAGCACATTTTTGAATGGCGCCAACCACATATTCTTTTGCTTTCTTATCTGCTTCTTCTTTTGCTCTACTTTCTAAATCTTTTATAAGTATTGCAGTTTCGTGTTTTACTTCATCTTCAACAATTTTTAATAAGTATTCTTTTGCTTGTTCAGAGGTTAATCCTGAGATTCTTTCTAGTTCCTGTACGCGTTCTTCATTTAATTTAGCAATTTTTTCTTTTTGAAGAATAACTTCTTCTTCTTTTCTTGCTAAATTTGCTTCCTTCTTTTCCATGGCATCAGCTTTTTTATCAATGTTTTCCTCTTTTTGCTGAATTCTTCGTTCATAACGTTGAATTTCGCTGCGACGCTCTTTGATTTCTTTATCAAGTTCATTCTTAGCCTTAATCGACTCTTCCTTTACTTCTAAAAGACTTTCACGCTTCTTCGCATCAGCTGTCTTGAGTGCTTCATCGATAATCTCTCTTGCCTTTCCTTCTGCATTACCTATTTTTGAATCTGCCGAATTTTTATGATAATTCGTAGTAACATAATAAGTAATAGGAATTGCTGCAATAAGAGCTAGAGCAAGTACCACACTAATAATTTCTAGCATGTACAGGAGCACCTCCTTATTTATTTTTCATTGTTCATTATCTAATATGAGAATTAAGTAATTAATTCCTGTTTAGTTTTACAACACTTCAATTCTATACAAATAAACAAATAATGTCAAGCAAATTCACATATATTACGCATATTGTCAAAAAATAATATGAAATTAATTTTCCATGAATTTAAGGCATTATATTCGCTTCGTCTAATGCGATTTCTAGTGCCTTTTTAATTGTTTCCATAGGAATTCCTTTTCTAAAAAGATATGCTTTTATTTTTTCTAATTCCTTATATTCACAACTCTTTTGACGCAACTTTTTTCTTATATATTTTTGAGCAATGATTTGGTCCGATTTCCCCGAATTTTCTTCTTCAAATTCCAATATTTTTTCCTGAATTAGTTCCGTTGAAATTCCCTTTTTTTTCAAATCTTCTTTTATCTGCCTTAAACTTTTTGAAGTAGAAAAAGAATCTATATAAGATTTTGTGTAAACATCATCATTAACATAACCAAATGACTTAACATATTCTAAGGCAAGATGAATACATTCTCTTGGATACTCTCCCTTTTGTAACTTTTCCTCTAACTCTTTTTGTGTATACATTTTTTTACTTAACAAATTCATCACACGACGTTTTGCACGTTTTGGTAAAAGTTCTTTTGTAATCTCATTATAATGATCAAGCGATAATTCTTTTCCTACACACATTTTATACTTCTTCACTTCGCCTTTGTATAATACAATTACTTCTTCCTCATTTAGATATATTTTATACCTTCCATTCTTCAGGCTCACAATTTCTGTAATAAAATAATTCATTATGCTTTGGATTCTGTACTTTCTTTTACTGCTTTATCTGTTTTTTTTGTTGATTTTTCTTTTACTTCTTCTATATTTTCTACTAGTCCATAATGTATGCGAACTTTTTGATCAATTTCACTGCACATTTCCGGATTCTCTTTTAGGAAATTCTTTGCATTCTCTCTTCCTTGCCCAATCTTATTTCCTTCATATGCATACCAAGCACCACTTTTATTGACAACATCACATCCAGCTGCAAGATCTAAAATGTCACCAACTCTTGAAATTCCTTCTCCAAACATAATATCAAATTCTGCTTCTTTGAATGGTGGAGCTATTTTATTCTTTACAACTTTGACTCTTGTTCGATTTCCAATCATCTCTCCACTTTGTTTTAATGTTTCAATTCTTCTAACATCTAATCGAACAGAAGAGTAAAACTTAAGAGCTCTACCACCTGTAGTTGTTTCTGGGCTTCCAAACATAACTCCTACTTTTTCACGGAGCTGATTAATAAATATGACTGTACAATTTGATTTACTAATAACAGCAGTAAGCTTACGAAGTGCTTGTGACATAAGTCGAGCTTGTAATCCCATGTGGCTATCTCCCATGTCCCCATCAATTTCTTGGCGTGGAACTAATGCTGCAACAGAGTCCACAACTACAATATCAATAGCGCCTGAACGTACCATTGTCTCTGTAATTTCTAATGCTTGTTCTCCGTTATCTGGCTGTGATATATATAGATTATCTACATCTACACCAATTTTTTTTGCATATACAGGATCTAATGCATGCTCTGCATCTATAAAACCAGCAATTCCACCTCTTTTTTGAACTTCCGCTATCATATGAAGTGTAACTGTTGTTTTACCACTCGACTCTGGTCCATATATTTCAATAATTCTCCCTTTTGGAATACCGCCTAACCCAAGTGCTATATCTAAACTTAATGCTCCAGTAGGAACAGTCTCTACATTCATCTGTGCAGCTGGATCGCCTAACTTCATTACTGCACCCTTTCCGTATTGTCTTTCAATATGTGATAATGCGGCATCAAGCGCCTTTAATTTATCGTCTCTTTCCATAGTTATTACCATGCCTTTCTTAGTGCTATTCTATATTCTATTTTATTTGTCAATCAATAAGAACAAACGTTCTTTTGATAGAATAAAACATTTGTTCGATTATGTCAAGTATTTATCTATATTTTAATAAAGTAAAATACCCTCAATGGCATCCCCCCTATCTTTTTATTCTCTTACTTTGAAATAATGGCGAACTGCCGGATGTGCAAAGTAGAATTGAAGTTCAAGAAGATAAGTAACTCTCCTTGAACTTTAAAGTATCATATTTTTTTGAAATATTCAATCATCTTTTATTCATTTTCCAATATACAATCTCTAACTAAAGTAAGTGCTCTTGCAACACTTGCCTCTCTTATGATATTACGCATTCCTGTAATATGGTATTTTCTTACAATTACTTTTCCTTTTATGAAACATCCAATGTAAACAAGTCCTACTGGCTTTTCTTCTGTACCACCATCTGGTCCAGCAATACCAGTTATTGAAATACCTACATCTGAGTTATTAAATGATGCTACATTTTTTGCCATTTCACTTGCTACTTCTTCACTCACTGCACCAAACTCTTTTAATGTATGTTCTTTGACATTTAATATTCTCATTTTTTCTTCATTAGAATATGTAATAACTCCTGATTTAAATACACTAGAAGCACCTGGACTATTAATAATACGGCCTGCTAATAAACCACCCGAACAAGATTCTGCTGTTGCAATTGTAAAATTTTTCTTTTTCAATAACTCTATAACCGATTGTTCAAATGTCACTTTAACTTTCGTTGTAAAAATAGCATTTCCAAATCTATGCTTGATTTCTTCTACAATTGGTTTCATGCATTCTTTTGCCAATTCTTTTGTTTCTGCTGATGCAGTGACACGGATATGAACCTCTCCATTCCCAGCATAAGTTGCTATAGTTGGGTTTGTTTGATTTTTTACTAAGTCAAGAATAAGATCTTCTACTTTACTTTCTCCTATTCCACAAATTTTAATGGTTTTTGATGATAAAATTGTATTATTTAAAGATTGTAAATATGGTTTTACTTTATCTTCAAACATAGGTTTTAATTCACTTGGTGGACCTGGTAAAAGAATGATATGTACCCCATCTTGACAAACGATAAGTCCTGGCGCTGTACCAAAGTCATTTTTTATTACAATCGCCTCCTCAGGAACGAGTGCCTGTTTCCAATTATTCTCTGTTGGAACTGCATTTCGCAATTTAAAGTATTCTGTAATTATTTCTTTCCACTCTTCATCCATATACATCGATCTATTACAAACTTTTGCAACAACTTCCTTTGTAAGATCATCTTCTGTGGGTCCTAGTCCACCAGATAAAATAATAATTTCTGCTCTTTTCATTGCCTGTTTAAGTGTTTCTTCAAGTCGTATTTCATTGTCTCCTACCACTTCTTGAAAATTACAAGCCATTCCTAATTCATTGCATGATTTTGCTAAGAATGCAGCATTTGTATTTACAATATTTCCCATTAAAATTTCTGTTCCAACTGAAATGAATTCTACAACCATACTTTTCCTCCTATTTCACATCTTTCATAACTGCCTTATTTTTATATAAATAATCAACTAATGAAACAATTGTTAAAATTACAGAAATCAAAACAACAATACTTGTAATCCATTGTAAGATATTTAAATTTAGAATCAAAAGACATACCATAATCATTTGAAATACTGTTTTTATTTTTCCAATATTACTTGCTGCTATTACTACACCATTATCTGATGCAATTAATCGAAATCCACTAATAATAAATTCTCTACTAATAATAAGTACTACTACAATAGAAGAAAGTCTTCCCATTTCAACAAGACAAATCATTGCTGCACTAACAAGTAACTTGTCTGCAAGTGGATCCATAAATTTCCCAAAATTTGTAATCAAATGATATTTTCTTGCAATATATCCATCCAATAGATCTGTTAAACTTGCGATTACAAATAAAGCGAGTGCAATATAATCAAACGTCTGCGTATCTTTTGCTAACATAAAAAAAACAAATGGTATTATTAAAAATACACGAAATAAAGTTAACTTATTTGGTAGATTCATTTTCAATTTCTCCTATTAAATCATATTCATATGATCCTGTGATTTTAACTTTTACAAAATCTCCTGTCATTAAAGATTTCGTTGTATTTACAAATACATATCCATCTACATTAGGCGCATCTTTATAACATCTTCCAATATATGCTGGCTCGTCTGCTACTTTTCCTTCAATCATAACAAGAAGTGTACTTCCAATTGCATTTTTCGCTCTATCAAAAGAAATTTCTTGTTGTAACATCATAATATCATCTCTACGAGATTCTTTAACTTCCTCTTCTAATTGTCCCTCTAATTTTGCTGCTGCAGTATCTTCTTCTAAAGAATAAGTAAAAACACCTAAACGATCAAATTCATGTGCATCAATAAATTCCAATACTTCTTCATGATCTTTACTTGTTTCTCCTGGAAATCCAGTGATTAAAGTTGTTCTTAAACAAATATCTGGAATTCTCGTTCTTAATTTTTCAATCATTTCTGATAATTGTTGTTTTGTTGCACGTCTACCCATTCTTTTTAAGACATTATCACTACAATGTTGAATTGGAATATCTAAATAATGACAAACTTTTTCATTTACAAGAATTGCATCAATTAATTCATCTGTAATTTCTTCTGGGTAACAGTACAAAATACGAATCCACTCTAATCCTTTTATAGAATTTAATTCACCTAATAACATCGGCAAACTTTTTTCTCCATATAAATCAGTTCCATAAAGTGTTGTTTCTTGTGCTACTAAAATTAATTCTTTAACTCCACCTTCAACAAGAGTTTTTGCTTCTTGTATTAAAGCTTCCTTCGGAATACTTCTATAATGTCCACGTACCTTTGGAATGATACAATAGGTGCAATTTTTATCACATCCTTCTGCAATTTTTAAATATGCAAAATGACCGCCTGTTGTAACTACTCTTTTCTTTCCATATACTGGTAATTTATCAATACTTTCTATTTTATTTATTCCTTGTCCAGCTAATACTTCTTCTAACGCTTCAACAATTTTATCAATTGCAGTTGTTCCCAATATAACATCCACTTCTTCTATTTCCGATTGAATTTCTTCTTTATATCGTTGAGCCAAACAACCAGTTACAATAAGTGCCTTAATTTGACCAGATTTTTTATATTCGGCCATTTCCAATATTGTATTGATACTTTCTTCTTTTGCATCGTTAATAAAGCAACATGTATTGACTACAATAACATCCGCTTTATCTTCTTCATCTGTAAAGTAATAGCCTTTCTCCTCTAAAAGTCCTATCATAACTTCAGAATCCACTAAATTTTTATCACATCCTAATGATACAAATAATATATTCATTTTTCTTCAACCTTTCACTTTTCTTATTTCTTTCGTTTCTTAAAAAAAGAGAAATACTCAAAACACTTTCATAAAGTAATTTCGAAATTTCTCTTTTATTTATCAAATAAATTATCTTAACTTATTCGTCTGTATCATCATCACTTAGAACTTTTATTTCACCTTGGTTTAATTCTTCTACAGCAACAGATAATGGTTTCTTATTTCCTGCATATACTAATGGCTCATCACCAGCAATAATTTGTCTTGCACGCTTTGAAGTTGCCATTACAATCGAATATCTACTATTTACAACTTTTGCCTCTCCTGGTTCTACCCCACTATTTACTACTTGCATTAAATCTGAATATGATGGATGTAACATCTTTAATCTCCTCTCTATGGCTATTCTAGCTCTTTTCTAATCTGATCAATAAACTCTTGATTTCTCTTTGGTACACATTTTGCACTTTCTATTATATGGTGAATTCGCTCTGTACATGTAAGCAAATCATCATTTATCACAATATAATCATACTCCTCAATTCCCCATGCTTCTTCCGTAGCACGCTTTAATCGCTCATGAATCACTTCTTCTGTCTCAGTTCCCCTTCCAATTAATCGCTCTCTCAAGATAGCAATTGATGGTGGCATAATAAAAAGCAATAATGCATTTGGATATAATTCTTTTATTTTAAGTGCCCCTTGGATTTCAATTTCCAAAATAACATTTTGTCCATTCCCTAATTGTTCTTCTACATATGCTTTTGGTGTTCCATAATAATTATTACAGTAACTTGCATATTCAATTAATTCATTCTTTTGTATTTTTTCTTCAAATTCTTCTTTTGTAGCAAAGAAATATTCTTTTCCATGCAACTCTCCTTCTCGCATAGCTCTTGTTGTCATTGAAGTAGATAATGCATAATTATCATAAGTGCTCAGTAATGATTTCATCAAAGTTCCCTTACCAGCTCCTGAAAATCCTGATACCACAATAAGAATTCCTTTAGGATTCATCTTCTATTTTTTCTCCCTTCGCTCTACTTGCAATTGTTTCCGGAAGAAGTGCCGATAATACAATTTGGCTATTTTCCATAATCAATACAGCCTTTGTTTTTCTTCCTTGTGTTGCATCAATTGCAATACCTTTTTCTTTTGCATGTTGCACGAGTCGCTTAATTGGTGCCGCATCAGGGCTTACAACTGCAATAATTTTTTCTTTATTTACAAGATTGCCAAATCCTATGTGAATCAAATGATTCATAGTGCTCTCCATCCTTTTAAACATCTCATTTTACTCTAAATTTTGAATTTGTTCTCGTACCTTTTCAATTTCAGTCTTGAGTTCTATTGCACAATTAGATAATTCGATATCTGTAGCTTTTGATAATATCGTATTTGCTTCACGATTCATTTCCTGGGCAATAAAGTCTAACTTTCTTCCTACACAACCACCTTGTATTAATGTTTCTTTTGTATGTTCTATATGACTTTTCAAACGTACAATTTCTTCATCTATACAAACTTTATCTGCAAAAATAGTCGTTTCCATAATCAATCTATTTTCATCTACTCTTGCATCTTGTAGTAGTTCACGAATTTTCTCTTCAAGTCTAAATCGATATTCTGTAACAATATCAGGAGTTCTTTTTTGTAATATCTTAATATTAACTAGCATACCTTCTAGCTTTTCTAAAAGATCATTTTGTAAAGTCATTCCCTCTTTTTCTCTTGTTAATACAAAAGATTCTATAGCACCTTCTAATGTTTGCTTTAATGTATTCCATAATCCTTCTTCATCTACACCCTGTTCTTCCATAACCAAAACCTCTGGATATCTTGAAAGGGATGAAGCAGATAAATCGTTTCCCAAATTAAATTCTTCTGCCATTTTTCGTATATTCGCTACATATTCCGCAGCAACATGAGAATTATATTTCACACTTATTGCCTGTGCACTTGTATCTTCATAAGAAATAAAAACATCAACTTTTCCTCTCATGATTTTATTTTTCAGAAAAGAACGAATCTCGCCTTCAAATAAATTAAGTTTTTTAGGCATTTTAATATTCAAATCTAAATATCTATGATTTACGGATTTTATTTCTACAATAAATTTTCGATTTTGGTCACTTAGCTCATAGCGGCCAAACCCTGTCATGCTTTTCATCATTGGGCTACATTACCTTTCTCACACAAGAAATTTCTTGCGTACTTCATTCCATTATAGAATACTCTATTATCTTAGTCAAGATAAACGTTATTTCTCTATCCTATCTTTCCTTTTTATTTTCCAATAAAAAAGCGGATAGTTTAACCTATCCGCACATGTTTCTCTATGTATTATCATTATTCACTTTAACCAAAATACGATCAAGATACATTATATTCTTAAACCGCTTTTACATAGTGTCATTAACATGAAAATCTTTATTGTACTTTCTATCCGTGATTAAAGAAACTAAAATAACATTAATAAAAGCAATACTTGCAAAAACGGCATATGACATTCTTAAACTACCTGTTATTAAAGATACTACTCCATTAACTGCAAAACACAATGCTGTTATTGCACCTTGAATAGGAAATAACACGCTGTTTATTTTTGCAAATCCATGTCTTCCAAAAATAGATGCTGGTAAAGATGTTGTAAAGTTTGCTGATCCCCCAATTCCGATTGCAATCATAAAAAGTGATACATATACAAGAACTCTTATTTCTGTTATATTACAAATTAATGCAATTCCGTACCAAATACCAAATCCCATCATTGTACGTTTTGTTCCAAACTTATCATCAAAAACTCCAATTAACCATGACCCAAAAACACCAACACATGCAAGCACTGTCATTATTGCTACTGCTGTATTTACGGTAAATCCTAATTCAACATTACGGCTTACAAGTTGTGTCATTACTCCTACTGAACAAATTTGATAAAATCCTGTTGTTATTGCCGCAAGCCATGTTTCTTTTAGACTTAATAGTTTTTTTGTTGTCCATCCACCATCTTGATCATCATCCCCTAAAAAATACTCTGTTTTATAGATTTCGTCAGATACATTATCCGGATTAAGACCTCGTTCTTGTGGTGTATTTCGTATGAAAACCAATCCCAAAACACCTAAACAAATAGCTGCCATCGAAATAGGTATTACCCCTATTTGAATCCCTCTTGTTCCTACTAAATATCCTATAAGTGGTACATAAAATGCTGAAGCAAGATTATGTCCCATTGTAGTATATCCCATAACGATCCCCTTTTTTTTAGGAAACCATTGTGCAACAAGTGCACCACCAGCAATATACCCTGCTGACATAATTCCACCAACTACAAAGCACATAGATATTGCATACATGATAACATTATTCGAGTTACCCATAGCCATATATGCTAACGCTGCAACAATAATAAAGATACCCGAAGTAAGGCGTGCACCAATCTTATGATTTAAACGTCCAATAATTACAAAAAACAAAATACCTACAATACCTGCCACAGAATTTAGGTTTAAAATTACCCCCTTTTCAACACCTAATCTTTCTGCAACTGCTGGTGCAGTAAAATTTGACCCATCATTTACCATTCCCACATAAAACCAAAACATTAGTAGGCAATAAATTATTGTCATCCAACCACTTACCCCAAAGTTAAAAATTGAATTCTTTTTCGTACTTTTCATTATCCTTCCCCTTTTCATATATATTTACTTATGCTAATATAGTAACACATGTAACTATATCCGTAAAATTCCAATATATTATCACAGTAATAACAAATGAGGAAGATGTAATGAATTTTCAAAAAATAAATGCATTTTTAATGCTTGCAACAACATTAAATTATACAAAAGCTTCTGATCTTTTGTATATGACACAGCCTAATCTTAGTAAAATGATTACAAGCCTTGAACAAGATATTGGTGTTACACTTTTAGAGAGAAATAAACGTACTGTCAAATTAACTCCAGCTGGTCAAATGTTGTTTCACGAAATGAATAAAACAATGTCCCACTATAACTCTTCTATCTTAAAAGCCAAATTAGTTCAGTCTGGAATTAGCGGAATTATTCATTTAGGTTTTCTTGGTTCTGCAATGATGCATAAACTACCACAAATCATTTGTAAATTTCAGTCTACATATCCTGATATTCAGCTAAAATTGACCGACTATACCTATCCCCAACTAATAGATGCACTTGATAATTTTGAAATTGATCTTGCATTTTTACCTGATTATGAATTGGAAAAAATATCAAAACTTTCTAAAAAAACAATTTATACAGATAAAATGTGTATGGTCGTTAATCAATCTCACAAATATGCAAATCGCAGTCACATAACTATTGATTTATTTGCCGAAGAACATTTTGTCGTAATCGACCCCAAAGTTTCCACAAGAGACTATTCATTAATTTCAAATATATGTATCGAAAATAATTTTTTTCCAACAATATCATACAAAGTAAATACTTTAAATAGTGTAATGTTGATGATTGAATGTGGAATGGGTGTTTCCATTTTAGCAAAGCATATGCAACGTTATGCTAGTGAAAATGTGAAATTTATTGAACTGGAAGGATATGAAACATTTTTTACCGTGTCTTGTGCATGGAAAGCTACTACAAATCCTTGTATCCAAAAATTTCTAACTATATTATAAAATGCAATCTATAAACGCCTAACATCAATAAATTATATCGAAGGAGACAAACTATGGCATTTGATGGAATTACAATTTCATGTTTAAAAAATGAATTTGAAGAACATATTTTAGGAGGGCGTATTCAAAAAATTGCACAACCTGAACCTGACGAACTTCTTATCACAATAAAAAATACGCAAGGCACATACCGACTTGTATTGTCTGCAAGCGCTTCTCTTCCACTTGCATACTTAACAAACACGAACAAAACAAGTCCTCTTACCGCACCCAATTTCTGCATGCTTCTTAGAAAGCATATAGGAAATGGGCGAATCACAAAAATTGAACAACCTGAATTTGAAAGAATTCTTAAGTTTGAAATTGAGCATTTAGATGAATTAGGGGATTTGTGCAGAAAATATTTAATTATCGAGTTAATGGGAAAACACAGCAATATTATTTTCACAAATGATACTTTTATGATTATCGATAGCATCAAACATATATCTCAAGCAATTAGCTCTCTTCGTGAAGTATTACCAGGACGCCCTTATTTTGTCCCTTCAACCACGAAAAAAATCGATCCATTTCTTGAAACAAAAGAGAATTTCATAAATACTATTACTCAAAAATCAATGGATTGCTATAAATTTTTTTATACAAACTATAATGGATTTTCACCTCAAATTTCTCATGAAATTTGTTATAGAAGTGGTGGAAATACAGATTTATCAACACAAGCACTCACACCAAATGATATTGAATATTTGTGGGCACATTTTTCTACTATCTTAAATCAAATAAAAGAAAAAACATATACACCTTGTATTTTATATTCCACTGGAAAGCCAATTGAATATTCTTGTCTTTTTCTTACTTCACACCCTCAAGAAGAGATAAAAAAATACGATTCTATTTCCACTTTACTTGAGACATATTACGACGAAAAAAATAAATATACACGAATTCGTCAAAAATCAATTGATCTTCGAAAAATCGTACAAATTTCCTTAGAACGTAATGTTAAAAAATACGATTTACAGTTGCGACAAATGGAGGACACAAAAAAACGTGATTTATATAAGGTTTACGGTGAATTGATCACAACATATGGATATAACGTTTTACCAAATGCAAAATCCATGGATGCATTGAATTATTATACAAACGAAACAATAACAATCCCTTTAGATCCGGATTTATCTGCAATTGAAAATGCAAAAAAATATTTTGAAAAATATGCAAAATTAAAAAGAACTTATACTGCTCTTTTAGAACTTACAAAACAAGTAAAAGAAGAAATTGATTACTTAGATTCCATACAAACAGCGCTTGATATTGCTTTAAAAGAAGAAGACTTATTAGAAATAAAAGAAGAATTAACACAAAGTGGATTTATAAAAAGAAAAAGTCATGTAAAAAAACAAAAATATTCCAATAAGCCATTTCATTATATTAGTACAGATGGGTATCATATTTATGTTGGAAAAAATAATTTACAAAACGAAGAATTAACATTTAAATTTGCAACTGGAAATGATATGTGGTTTCATGCAAAAGGAATTCCAGGTTCTCACGTCATTCTAAAATCAATTGGTGAAGAAATTCCTGATCTTGCATATGTAGAAGCTGGAAAATTAGCTGCTTACTACTCCAAAGGACGTGGTAGTGAGAAATTAGAAATTGATTATATTGAGAAAAAACATGTAAAAAAACCATCTGGGTCTAAACCAGGTTTTGTAATTTATCACACAAATTATTCACTTATTACAGATTCAGATATTTCTTCTCTGACTCAAGTAGAATAAAGAAAGGATTTTATGCAAGCAACTACTTTAGATTTCTCAACACTTGTAAGTATTTATGAAACATATGGAACACAATATTTTCCAAAGGATGAACTAAAACCTATCTCTGCAATTCAAACACTCTATCATAAACAGCACTATTGTGGATTAGGATTTTATGAAAAAGAATCGCTAATCGGATTTGCTTTTTTTGTAATTGATCATTCTTCAAATACACTTCTACTCGATTATTTTGCAGTTTTAGAAGAATATCGCTGTTTTGGTTATGGCTCAAAATTACTTATGTTAATAAAAGAAACTTACCCTACTTTTTGCGGTATTTTTATTGAGTCTGAAGATCCCGCTTTAGCAAATACTGATCACATATTTCAAATCAGAAAAAGACGAACACATTTTTACGAATCTAATAAATGTATTGATACAAAGTTGCGCACCAAGATATTTGGTGTGACATACTTGGTATATTATTTGCCTATTTTAGAAAGTCCTGAGGTTCCTAATTATTTTACAAAAGTAGATTCTATTTATAGAACTATGTTTCCCGAAAAACACTATATCAATAACGTACGTTATTTATAAAAAAAGTCTGTGCAGTTGCACAGACTCAGGCTGTAGACAAAGTCCAGGGCAAATGCCCTGGATTTTTCTTGTCATAGTTGCCGAAATATCAGTAAATACAAGACTTTTTAGCTCTTTTTTGGTATAATAGAGGTATCAAATATAGGCGGTGAAATACTATGATGACTAAAGATGCTGATAAAAAAAGAGAACAAATACAGTTTTTATGCATGGATGATATGGTACCACAAAATCATCTACTTCGGATTATTGATAAAGCAATTAATTGGAATTTCATTTATGATTTAGTGTGTGAAAAATATTCTCAGGAAACAGATGTCTCTTCACGATAGTAGAACATTTAAAGGGTTATACGATAAAATAAAAAATATAGGAATTGATATTCTTGTTGCAGATGCAGGTTATAAAACCCCAGCAATAGCAAAACTACTGATTGATGATGGAATCAAACCATTATTA
>JBOFWM010000076.1:0-40122 GCA_051653625.1 Lachnospiraceae bacterium | reverse complement strand
CGACTGCTCATGCAAATAGTGCAAAAGATGCGCTCTTACGGTTAGAAAGTATGATTTTAATGGCTGTTGATTTACCAATAAAAGCAATTAGAAGACAAATTGCATCAGGAGTAGATATTATTATTCAACTTGGAAGAGTACGAGATAAAAGTAGAAAAGTACTAGAAATTGTAGAAGTTATAGGTATGGAAGATGATGAAATCGTATTAAATCCTTTATATGAATTTATAGAAAAAGAGTGTAATACAAAAAAAGTGGAAGGATGCTTAGTAAAAATAAATGATTTGAAAGAGGATAAAAAATTAAAAATGGCAGGAATCCAAAATGAATAAAAAAGAATATATTTTATTTTTAATAAAGGGAATATCAATATGTGGCATGGTTTCCTATTTATTTTATTCTTCTATTCTTCCAATGATATTTACGCCCATTTTTTTGATTTATTATAAACGAACATGTGAAAATCAAAAAAGTAAGAAACGAGATAGAGAAACTATTACAGAATTCAAAGAATGGATACGGATCGTTAATATTAATTTACATGCAGGATATTCTTTAGAGAATGCATTTTTAGAAAGTAGAAAGGAGCTTATTATATTATTTGGGCAAAATAGTATTATGGCAAAAGAAATAAAAATAATGAAAAAAGGGCTTCATTTCAATAAGTCACTAGAAGAAATATTAAAAAAATTAAGTGAAAATACGAAACTAGAGGAGGTAGAAGAGTTTGTAGAAATAATAGCTGTTGCAAAAAAAACTGGTGGTCCAATACATGAAATAATGGAAAGAACAATACAAGTGATAGATGAAAAATTACAGTTAAAAGAAGAGATAGAGACAATAATACATGGAAAAAAAGTAGAATTACTAGTAATGAAATGTATTCCATTTTTTATTATATTTTATATACGAATTACTTCAACTGGATATTTTGATCCTCTTTATCATAATTTAAACGGAATACTAATTATGACAAGTTGTCTTCTTATATATGTTATTGCTATTTACGTTGCAAAAAATATTGTAAAAATAGAATTATAAAAGAGGGTGAAAACATGCGAGAACAATGGATTTCGAAGTTACCTAGACAAAGAAAAATAATAAATGCACATCAAGTGCTATATATCGGAACAGAAATGAACGAAAAATTAGATGCGTATTACAAGAAAAAATGGACGTGCTTTATTATAATTACCTGTTTAGGACTTCTTTTTCTTCTCATTTTTTTAATAGAAACAATCACAACAAAACAAGAAATTAAGGAGTTTGAAAGAAATGAATATGGAGGCGGAAAACAAGAAATACAATTAGAAGTACAAGATGAATTAGGAAAATGGAATAATTATTTATTAGAAATAGAAGAGAGAGTATATACAAAGGAAGAAATAGAACAGTTATTTACAGAGTTAGAGTTTGAATTAGAACAATTAATAAAAAATAAAAATAATTCATTATCTAATGTAAATACAGATTTATCATTGATTGATTCTTATAAAGAGTATCCAATAGAAATTACATGGGAATCTTCAAATACAGAATATATTTCTCGAAATGGAAGAATAAATACAGAGAAAATTACAGAACCAAAAATGATTACTCTTTATGCAACCGCCTCTTATTACGATTTTGAAAAGATTATAGAAATTCATTGTATAATCTATCCGAAAGAGAAAACTTATACAGAAGAATTTTTGCATAAAATAAAACAATTGGTAATGGAAGAATCAGAAAAAAGTAAAAGTAGTTCAATAGTAAAATTACCAAATAAAATAAATGATTTTGTGTTAAATTGGAAAACAAAAAATTCGCTAGATCTTTTTTATGGTTCTTTATTGATTTTTATACTTGCATTTGCTTCGTTTTGGCTTTTTGATAGAGAATTATTTAAAGAACTAAAGGCAAGGGAATCTGAATTAGAAAAAGAGTATCCTAACTTCTTAAGTACCATAGTTTTACTTCTTGGGACTGGTATGAGTATGTCTAATATTTTTATAAGGATGAGTAAAGAATATAAGGAAAAAAAAGAAAAAGGAAAGAAAACGAACTATTTATATGAAGAGTTAATATTTTTAGAGAATCAAATAAAAAATGGAAAAAATAGTATAGAAGTATATGAATTGTTTTCAAGACGGTGCAATATTTCTTGTTATCGAAAATTATCTCTATTATTGGTACAAAATGAGCATAAAGGCTCTTATGGACTTTTACAGTCTTTAAGAATTGAAGTAATACATGCTTTTATGGAACGAAAAATGAGAGCAAAAAGAAAGGGGGAAGAGATAAGCACAAAACTTTTAGGACCTATGGTTATGCTACTTGGGCTTGTTATGATTATAATCATGATACCAGCCTATCTGTCATTTATTTGAAAGGAGCTTGTGTATGGAACAAAACAAATTAAAAACATGGAATGATTTTTTAAAAGAAGAAGATGGACTAGGAACGGTAGAAATTATTTTAATTATTGTTGTTCTAATTAGTCTGGTACTTATTTTTAAGGAAAAACTAACAACGCTTGTGAAAACAATTTTTGATAAAATCACAAGAGAAGCAACAAATATATAGAGTATGAGTAAAACACATAAATTACAAGGATACGTTACTATATTTACTTCATTAATGTTAACAATTGTTTTAATGTTTTATTTTTTAATAGTGGATGGAATTAGAAGACAAACAGTAAAATTTGAAAGCGAATGTATTGTAGATATTGGATTACACTCAACTTTTGGGGAATATAACAAAGAATTATTAGAACAATATGACTTGTTTTTCATTGACACAAGTTATGAGACAAATACACCATCTATTGACATATTATCGGATCATATTTTCTATTTCACATCAGTAAATGCAAATCAAACGTCATATCTTACAAAAATTCAATTGGACAATATAAAAATTGAAGGTATATCAAGAGCAAGTGATAAAAATGGAGCCATTCTTAAAGAACAAATATTAAGATATATGGAACATAAAACAGGTATGAACGTAATAGAAGAATTCGTAGATCTTTCAAGTTCGATTGAAAAAAATACAACAGAAGGTTTAGATGTGAGAAATGATTCTTTTGATACAGAGCGTGAAATAAATGAAACTATAAATCGTCAAAATGAAGAATTAGACAATGAGGATAAAATTTCAATCAATAATCCTGCAAATGATGTCAATGGAACTAGAGGAAGTGGAATTCTTTCTATTGCATTAGCAGAAAATACTTATGTTTCTAGTAATCTTATAAATAAACAACTGTATTTTAGCAATCAAGAAAATCCTCTTGTTGGAAATGGATATTTTGGCAATCGATTTGAAAGTAATAATTTGCTTCATAAGCCACTTTTAAGTAGCTATTTATTTGAAAAATGTAGTTATTATGGCGAAGAAAAAGAAAAGGCAGAATTGAAATATCAAATGGAATATCTTCTTAAAGGATATGAAAAAGATGAAGATAATTTGAGAGAAGTATTAGAAGATATTTTAATTATTAGAGAAGGGATTAATTTCTTTTATTTAATGTCTGATGGTGAAAAAATGGCGGAGCTTGATGCATATGCGACTACAATTACCATTGTAATGCCTAATTTGCAACCACTTGTAAAAATGTCTTTGGCATTTGCTTGGTCTTATGCAGAAAGTGTAAAAGATATTCGAATTTTATTGGATGGAGGAAAAGTTCCAATTATAAAAAATGACTCTAATTGGAATACACCACTTGCTCAACTTGTTAATTTTAAATCACATCTTGGAACGTATAAAAAAAATGAAATAGGGATTACATATGATGAGTATATAAGGGGGTTTTTGCTACTACAAAATGAAGAGAAAACATTAAGGCGCTTTATGGATATTATAGAAATGGACATAAGGCGAACACCGAGAAATCAATATTTTCGGATTGATGCATGTATCGATAGTGTGATGACAACATCTTATATATCAAGTGCATATGGATATCAGTACCAATTAAAAAGGCAATATACATATAAATAGGGAGGTGTTTATCGATGTTCTTTGGAGAAACAATAATATTTAAAACCAAGGCAAAGCAAAACAATACATATGGTATATCTCTTCAGGAAGTATCTTTTATCATTCAACACTCAAAAATTCTCCAAAGAATATCTATAAGCACCTCCAAGTTTTATTCTAAAAAATCACAAGGTAGTATTACTGTAGAAGCAAGTATTGTGTTATCTATTTTTCTTATCTTTATCATTCAAATAAGTAGATTTTTACTTTTATATGGGGAATATGCAGCAGATTTACAAGAAGTTTACCATCATGCAAAAGAAAATTCTGTTACAGCATATTTGTTAGGGGAATCTAGTCCAAATACAGTAGTGAAGATGAAAGGTAATGCTAGAATTGAAATAAAAACGTATACAGGATACCAATCAGGAAATGGAATTAATTATAGCAATAATGAGAAACTGGTATATATTACAGACTATAAATCGGTCTATCATACAACCATAAATTGTAGTCATCTACAAAGAAGTATAGAGTTGCTTTCTATAAGTGAAGCAAGTAAAAAATATATTGCATGTAATATTTGCATAACTAATTCATCTGTGTATCTTGTGTTTGTAACGAATCAGGGAAATAGATATCATAGTACAGTATCATGTAGTTCGTTAAAACGTAGTATCAGTAAGGTGAAATTATCGGAAATACCAGGAGTACCTCCATGTAGAAGATGTGGATAGATAGGAGAAATATGATAATGGGACTTATAAAATGGATTGTGTATGCTTTATTATTAAGTATTGTTACATTACAGGATATAAAAGAAAGAAAAGTATCCCTGATTATAATGATTCAATTATTTATTGTAGGAATGTGTTTTCTTATATATTCTATTCTGAAAGAAGAAACAAATTTTATAGAATTCATTCTTTATCTTGTTCCAGGAATCTTTTTAATCTTGTTTTCAAAAATATCAAAAAACAAATTGGGAATTGCAGATGGTATTTTATGTTTTATAGTTATTCTTTTTTTTCCAAATGTAATTGGAATATATAGTATCGTATTTGGATTTTTAATAGGAAGTTTTGTTTCTCTTTTTTTAGTATTAGTAAAAAAAAGAAAAAAAGAAGAAGTATTTCCATTTTTTCCATGTATTTTTATCAGTAGCAATTTTATGATTATTCTAGATTTGTTGTTTTGTAATGTAATAAGTGGACACTACCTATAAGTAAAATGAGGTTGTAATATGAAAAGAAAGATAGAAGGATATATGACAATTGAAGCAAGTTTTCTAATGCCAACAGTATTTCTTACCATTATTTTTGTACTATATATATTTATGTATAGTTATAATGTAATACTAATAAAACAAAGTGCGTATACAATCGCAAATAGAGGCAGCAGTATTTGGCATGAAGACAAAAATAAGATCGAAGCTTTGTTAATGGAAAATGCGGAAACATTATTGGAAAATAGACTCATTTTATCTTCTCCATATGTATTAAATATTAATATAACAAGTACAAAAATTAAAGTAGAGCTAAGTACAGTTATGAAGTTTCCGTTTCAAATATTAGAATATTCAATGATTAATTTTGGAGAAATTTCTGAAAGTATACAAGTAAATAAATTAGATCCTGCTTGTAGAATTCGAACTTTTCGATTAGTAGAATAGAAAAGAGGATTGCTATGGAATATACATATAAAAAAGATTTACAAAATAGTTTTTTAGTTGTGAAGGGCCAAGAAGTATTAGAAGATTATCAATATAAAATATTTAAAAGTAATAAAATTCAAGGCTTATTAGAAGGAAAAGAAGTTATGAAATATTCTTATTACTTTAATATTAGTGGATTAACTTCTTTTGAAGATTTATATCAAGAAAAACAACTATCTTATAAAGAAATAAGTAATTTTTTCTATCAATTACAAGAAATGATTCAAACTATCAAAGGGTATTTTTTGTCAGAGAAAAAAATAATACTTCAACCTGAATTTATTTATAAAGATGTTGAAACACAAAAAATATTCTTTTTGTTCTTGCCATGGTTAGAGGAGAGATACCAAGAAGGACCATTTCAAAATTTAGCTGAATTCTTTTTACAAAAGACGGATCATAAAGATTCTATGGCTGTAAATGTTTCTTATTATTTCTATAAAAAACAAAAAGAGAAAAATTTTTCACTGTTTCTTATTCTTTCCTTTTTAGAAAATGAAAATAAAATAAAATATGAAAATGAAGCTAAAGATGAAAAAGAAACGATTGAAATTTGTAAATTGGAGGAAGATAAAGAAGATGAGAGAGACGAATCTATCGAGAAAAATGTAGTTCAGAAAATAAAACAGTTCTTTTTAAATTATATAAAAAAATCGAAATGTGATCTATGTGAAATAGAGGAAGAAACAGAAGAAATACCAATAAGAGTATCTTATGAAGATCATGAAAAAACAGTGTTTTTTACAAATAAGGAAGAAGAATATATAAAATTAACTTGGATAGAAAACGGGAAAGAACAAGAAGTTTCACTAGAAAAATTTCCAATTATTATTGGAAAATCAGAACACAATGCCTCACTTATTATAAAGGATCCATCTGTTAGTAGAAAGCATTGTGAAATAACTAAAAATGAGGAACTACTTTTTATTCGAGATTTAAATTCTACAAATGGAACATATGTGAATGATATACCATTATGGGAGATGGAGAGCATTCCGATTCAAAAAGGAGATCGATTATTGATTGGTAAAGTGACTTTAAATGTAGTATAATTAGACAATGAGAAAAGGAGATCTAACTATGCTACAAAAACAATTATCAATCTGTTTATTTAATGAAGAATATTTTAATATTACTTTTGATGAAGAAGGATTTCATGTTTTTTTTAAAGCAGAACAGAATCACGTATGTGTTATTGTAATAGTTAACTGCAATGAAGCAAGATATTTAACAACGGATTTATATCAAGAGGCAATAAAAAGAATAAAAGATAAGTTTCATCAAAAAGGAATATTAAATGTACATATGCTATCTATATTTATAGCAGAACAAAAAAATAGTATTCTTGTATTTCTTCAAAATAATCCATTTTCATGGTATATCAATAGTCAAGATGAAACGCTTCATATTTTTGAAAATCAAGTAAGTGATTTTTATGGATTAAAATCAAAAATAGAGTATGCATTAGAACATCCAGATCAATTAGAGATAAAAAATTCGCAAGTATATGAAATGAAAAAAGGGGTAAAACTACAAAACGACATAAAGTATCCATGGGTAACAATTGGATTCTTTTTTATATGTATTGTAGTTTATTTACTTGATACAATTTCAGAACATCGTATCTTGAATGCAGGGAGTATAAGTGTTGTTAATTTATTGCAAAATAAAGAATACTATAGATTAGTAAGTGCAATATTTTTGCATGGAAGTATCGATCATATATTTAGTAATATGTTATTATTGCTCTTTGCAGGAAAAGCAGTAGAAGAATCTATAGGAAAAGTTCAATTTTTTATACTTTTTATGGGAGCAGGTATTTTAGGAAATGTTGCTTCATGTTACTATGAATATGTAACAAAACTTACCTATAGCTCTATTGGTGCTAGTGGTGCAATATTTGGTATTGTTGGCGCACTTCTTCTTTTGGTTTTGCTAAAAAAAGGAGAAGGAAAAAGTATATCTATTTTCCAAATGGGTTTTATGATACTATATTCCATATATAGTGGATTAAGAGGAACAAATATAAATAATATTGCGCATATTGGCGGATTGATTTCAGGATTTATATTAGCATGGTTACTATGTAATTTTGATAGCAGGAGAAAAAAATATGAAGATTAATATTTATTATGGCGGAAGAGGGATGTTAGATGACCCAACATTATATGTAATAAATAAAATACAAGAAGTTTTAAATGAATTAAATGTAACAGTCGAACGTTATAATTTATATGAATTAAAAAATACAATTACAACACTTCCACAGACATTAAAGGATGTAGATGGAGTGATTTTTGCTACAACTGTAGAATGGTTTGGAATAGGTGGATATATGCAGCAATTTTTAGATTCTTGTTGGTTGTATGGTGATAAAAATGCAATTAGTAAAATTTATATGTGTCCTATTGTTATGTCTACAACATATGGAGAGGGTGAAGCTAAATTATATTTATCGAATGCATGGGAAATTTTAGGTGGATTATCATGTGATGGAATATCAGGATATATAGAAGATACGTCTATTTTTGATTTAAATGATGAATATTTTGGAATAATTGAAAAAACAACAGAGAATATTTACCGCAACATTCGACAAAAAATCGCTAAGTTTCCAGTAAGTAATCAAGCTGTAAAACAAAAAATTTCGGTTTCACAAAATATTGATTTAACACCACAAGAAACAGAGCAATTATCACAATATGCTTCAGATGATGAGTATGTTCAAAAGCAAAAAGAAGATTTGCAAGAATTAGCAAATATGTTTAGAGGGATGATGGAAGAAGAAGGGGAATCTGTAAGTGATAAAATTATGGAAGAGTTTCAGAAAAATTTCCGTCCACAAGCTGGCTTTGTAGCAACTTATAAATTTGGAATAGAACATAAGAAAAAATCATATATCCTTCAAGTGAATAACGCAGAACTTGTTTGTTCTTACGCAACAATGGATAAAATAGATGTGGATATTCAAACAAAAGAATCTATTTTACTTGATATTATTGAGGGGCGAATGACTTTTCAAAGAGCATTTATGTGTGGAGATATGAAAGTAAAAGGTGATTTTAAAACATTAAGAACACTTGACTTGATTTTCCCATTTATTTAAACAAGAAACGTAGGAAAAGAGGATAAGATATGACAGAAAAAAATTGTATTTTTTGTAAAATTGTAGATGGTGAAATACCATCTAAAACGATTTATGCGGATGATTTGTTTCATGTGTTTTTAGATGTGAGTCCTGCAACAAAAGGGCATATTCTTATTGTAACAAAGGAGCATTTTAATGATCTATATGAATTGCCAGAAGAAATTGCAAAAGAAGTAATGGTTTTAGCAAAAAAAATGGCAAATCTTTTAAAGGAAAATTTGAAATGTGAGGGAGTAAATATTATTCAAAATAATGGATTATGTGCAGGTCAGACCGTATTTCATTATCACTTACATATTATTCCAAGATTTATTAAGGATGGACAAAAAATTAGCTGGGAACCTTCGTCCCCAACTAATGAAGAGTTAGAATCAATTATGAATTTGTTATCTCAAGGATAAGGTTCATAATTGTCTCAATAGAATTTAATTGATTGCTATTTCCCATTGTTTCTATGAAAGATATTCGATTTTCATATAATTCATCTACTTTTTTTAGTAACATAGACGGGTCAAAGGCTTCTTCTTTAATTACAATGCTATATCCTTGTTCTTCAAAGGATATAGCATTTAATATTTGATCGCCACGACTTCCGGATTGAAGAGGAATTAATAAATTTGGTTTTTGTAGTGCTAACAACTCACAAATTGCATTTGCCCCTGCACGAGAAATAACAATATCTGCCAAAGCAAATATATCTTTTAACTCTGATTTTAAATATTCGAATTGTTTATAACCAGGTATGGTAAGCATTAAGTTATCTACTTTATCTTTTCCACAAATATGAACCACCTGAAATTTTTCAAGAAGTTTTGGTAATGTCTCACGAATTACTAGATTGATGCTTTGTGCACCGAGCGAACCACCAATAACCATAAGTACAGGCTTGTTTGCAGTGAAACCACATAAGTCTAGAGCAGCTATTTTATTTCCTTTTTTTAATTCTTCACGAATTGGAGAACCTGTTAATATTCCTTTGCCAGAAGGAAGTAATTTTAATGTTTCTGGAAAGTTACAACATACTTTTGTTGCAACACCTATGCAAATTTTATTTGCAAGACCTGGTGTCATATCAGACTCATGTATAATACAAGGAATATGCAAAGAATGCGCAGCTTTAATAACAGGAACTGATACGAAACCACCTTTAGAAAAAACAATATCTGGTTTTATTTCTTTCAGTATTTTTTTTGCTTCTTGATATCCTTTTATTACGCGAAATGGGTCGGAAAAATTTTTCAAGTCAAAATATCGTCTAAATTTACCTGTAGATATTCCATAATAAGGAATCTGAAAATCTTGAATTAATTTTTTTTCAATACCATCATAAGAGCCGATATA
Source organism: Lachnospiraceae bacterium (assembly GCA_051653625.1). GTDB lineage: Bacteria > Bacillota > Clostridia > Lachnospirales > Lachnospiraceae > SFDP01. The sequence goes on along the minus strand of JBOFWM010000076.1, from coordinate 29,950 downwards.
AGAAATCTCAAAATCATGATTTAATAATGAAGGAAACAATGCAATGTTAGGAGTAACGTGACCAGCTGTACCGCCGCCAGTTAATACAATTTTTTTAGCCATTAATTAAAATACCTTTCAACTTTATTTCGAATCTATCATCTCTTGTAATGCACATGATAATTGGTCAGGACAAGAAGTAGCTCGAAAACCACATTTAATACCTTTTAGCTTTTCTATTGCATCTTGTGGATCCATTCCTTTTACAAGTGCAGAAATGCCTTGTAAATTTCCATTACACCCACCAACAAATTCTACGGATTCTATACGATCGTCTTTTAATTCTACATTAATTGAAGTGGCACAAACGCCTTTTGTTTTATAATTCATAGTATATCAACCTTTCCTCTTTTTAAATATTTAAAAGTATTATATCAGAAAATGGAAAAAAAGTCTTGTATCATTATGTAATAACTTGCGAGGAATTATAGACTAAATCTATTGTATGAAAAAAAACTATCTTCTATACTAATAACTATAAAAAATTAGAAGGGGATCCTATCATGTTTGAAATATTTTTCACACACACCGTTATTAGCATACTAATGATTCTTTTTTTTACTGCAAGTATTATTCTTTATTTTATTGTTTCGTCAGAATTAACACAATTAATTCATGAATCAGACAAAATGAATAATTGTAATCATAAAAATTTAAAAAATTGTATTTCATTATATAAGGAAATTTATCAAGAAAATAAAGGTATATTAAATACTTCCGTTTTTGTTGACAAATTTTTAAATAAAATTTCACATTTTGGAATTAAAATTACAAGATGGAAACATATGTCAGGACAAGCTATGTTGCTTGCTGTATTTATGGCGGGTATTGGTGCGGCAAGAGGTATTATGATTGGTGAAACATTAGGAGAAATTTTACCATTCTACATCTATAGCTTACTAGGGTTATATATATACTTTTCTGTTTCGGGAATGGTTGATTATGCAGGGAAAAAAAGCATCTTAAAAACAAATATTGTATATTACTTAGAAAATGAATTATCGTTACAATTAGAAAAAAGAGAAACTGTAAATCATGAGAAAGTAATAAAAAGAGAAAAAGAACCTATAAAGACAATTCCAAGAGAAACTTATGATGAGAAAGAATTAGAAGAATTATTAAAAGAATTTTTGACTTGAAAAAAAAAACATACTTTGCTAAACTGTGTTTGACAAAAGAAAACGTTTTTTAATAAAATGGAGGATCATAAAATGAGTAATAAAGTTACATTTGACTATTCAAAAGCAGGGAAATTTATTGGGGAACATGAAATAGACTTAATGAAAAAATTAACAATGGATGCGAAAGAAACATTAGTATCTAAAACTGGAGCAGGGAATGACTTCTTAGGATGGTTAGACTTACCAGTTAATTACGATAAAGAAGAATTTGCACGCATAAAAAAAGCAGCTGAAAAAATAACAAGTGATTCAGAAGTATTACTTGTAATTGGGATTGGTGGATCTTATCTTGGTGCAAGAGCTGCAATTGAATTTTTAAGACACAGTTTCTATAATGTAGTAGATAAAAGTGTTAGAAAAACACCAGAAATTTATTTTGTAGGTAATTCTATTAGTTCTAGCTATATCAAACATCTTATTGATGTAATCGGAGATAGAGATTTTTCAATCAATATGATTTCAAAATCAGGAACAACTACAGAACCTGCAATTGCATTCAGAGTATTTAAAGAAATGGCAGAAAAAAAATATGGTGTAGAAGGTGCAGCTGAAAGAATTTATGCAACAACTGATAAAGCAAGAGGAGCACTAAAAGGATTAGCAGATGCAAAAGGATATGAAACATTTGTAGTTCCTGATGATATTGGAGGACGTTTTTCGGTACTTACAGCAGTAGGTCTTCTTCCAATCGCAGTTAGTGGAGCTGATATTGATCAATTAATGGCTGGAGCAGCAGATGGTAGAGATAAAGCATTAAATACTCCATTTGAAGAAAATGATTCATTACAATATGCAGCACTTCGTAACATCTTACTTCGCAAAGGGAAAGTAATCGAAATTTTAGCAAATTACGAACCAAGTGTACACTTTGTTTCAGAATGGTGGAAACAATTATACGGAGAAAGTGAAGGAAAAGATCAAAAAGGAATTTATCCTGCAAGTGTAGATTTAACAGCAGATTTACATTCAATGGGACAATTTATTCAAGATGGAAGTAGAAATTTATTTGAAACAGTTATTAATATTGAAACATCAAGAGATGAAATTGTTTTAGGAAAAGAAGAAGTGGATTTAGATGGATTAAATTATCTTTCGGGACAAACGGTAGATTTTGTAAATAAATCAGCTATGAATGGAACAATTTTAGCACATACAGATGGTGGAGTTCCTAACCTTTTAGTTCATGTACCAGAAGTAAACGAATTCTACTTAGGACAATTATTCTACTTCTTTGAATTTGCATGTGGTGTAAGTGGATATTTATTAGGTGTAAATCCATTTGATCAACCAGGAGTTGAAAGCTATAAGAAAAATATGTTTGCATTATTAGGGAAACCAGGTTTTGAAGCAGAAAGAGAAGCTTTATTAAAACGTTTATAATTTAGAGAAAACAAAGTGTGAAATTTCGCGCTTTGTTTTTCTATATAAGAAAAGAATGGAGAAAAAATATGAACATTGTAATGTTAGATCGTAATAGCATTGGAGAGGATATTGATGTAAGTATTTTTGAAGAATTTGGAGAGGTTTCTTATCATAATACTGCAACTATAAATGAGTGCAAAGAATGGATTAAAGATGCAGAAGTTATTATTTTTAATAAAGCGAAGATGAATGAAGAGATGCTAAAAGATGCCCCAAATGTGAAGCTTTTATGCATTACAGCAACGGGATATGATAATATTGATATTGAGTATGCTAAAAAAAGAGGAATAGCAGTTTGTAATGTTCGTGGATATTCTACAGCTACTGTTGTACAACATACGTTTACATTAGCATTATACTTATTAGAAAAAATTTCATTTTATAATGAATTTGTTCAATCAGGAGAGTATTCAAAGCAAAATGGATTTTCCAATTTTAGTGCACTTTTTCATGAATTAGATGGTAAGACATGGGGAATTGTTGGAATGGGAAACATTGGACGTAGTGTGGCTAAAATTGCTTCCGCATTTGGTTGTAAAATTATCTTTTACTCACCAACAGGGAAAAGTACTATTACAGAATATGAAAAAGTAGAATTTGAAAGTTTGTTAAAAGAATCCGATATTATTTCTTTACATTGTCCTTTATCAGATTTAACTAGAAATTTATTTGATAAAGTAGCTTTTGAAAAAATGAAAACATCTGCATTATTAATCAATGTTGCAAGAGGACCTGTTGTAAATGATGAGGATTTGGCAGTAGCATTACAAGAAGAAACAATTGCAGGTGCAGGTTTAGATGTGTTAACGGTAGAACCAATGGCAAAAGAGAATCCACTTGCAACTATAAAAGATGGAACAAAATTAATTATTACACCACATATGGCATGGGCAAGTGTGGAGGCACGAACAAGATGTATGGAAGAAATTCTTAAAAATATACATAGCTTTAACAAGGGGGAGAAACGTAACCGTTTAGATATATAATTAGGAGGAAAAGAAATGGGACAAGTAAAGAACAATGAGTTTTTAATAGGATGTATGCGAGTATTTGAAATGGAAAATCACGAGTTACAATCCTATATGGAAGCTGCGATAAATCATGGAATCACTTCGTTTGATCACGCAGATATTTATGGTGGTGGACAATGCGAAAGTAAATTTGGTGAAGTCTTAAAAGAGAGTTCAATTAAAAGAGAAGACATCTATATTCAATCAAAATGTGGAATTATACCAAGAAAAATGTATGACCTTTCCTATGAGCATATTGTAGGAAGTGTTGAGGGGTCTCTTAAAAGATTGCAAACTCCATATTTAGATGCTCTTTTGCTTCATCGACCAGATGCACTTGTAGAGCCAGAAGAAGTGGCAAGAGCCTTTGATTATTTACAACAACAAGGGATGGTAAGAAACTTTGGTGTATCAAATCATAATCCATTACAAATAGAGTTACTTAAAAAATACGTAAAACAAGGGTTACATATTAATCAATTACAGTTTAGTATTGTTGCTTCTACTATGGTTAGTAGTGGAATAGAAGTAAATATGATTACACAAGGTGCTATCAATAGAGATCAAGGAGTTTTAGATTATTGTAGATTACATGATATTAAAATTCAAGCTTGGTCACCTTATCAAATACCAGGATTTCAAGGTTGTTTCTTAGATCATGAGATGTATGTAAAATTAAATTCAATTCTTGAGACTTTGGGTAATAAGTATGGAGTATCAAAAACTTGTATTGCTACAGCGTGGATTTTAAGACATCCAGCAAATATGCAAGTTATCATTGGAACAACAAAAAAATCAAGATTAGATGAGATTGTAGAAGCAAATAAAGTTACATTAACAAAAGACGAGTGGTATGAGATTTACTTATCATGCGGTAATATTTTGCCATAATATACTATGAATATCTTAAAAGAGGAAAAGTAATAACAAGCCCATTAGGAATAACCATAAAATTGCAAATTCAAGTTAGGGATTGTATAGAAAAAAATAAAGGATGGAGCAGTCCTCCATCCTTTATTTTTCATTTTATTGTATGATTGATGATTTAACCGAAGTATCTGTTTAATAAACCTTCAAATGCTTTACCATGTCTAGCTTCATCTTTAGCCATTTCATGAACTGTGTCATGGATTGCATCTAAGTTTGCAGCTTTTGCACGTTTTGCAAGGTCAAATTTACCTGCTGTAGCACCATTTTCTGCATCAATTCTTAATTCAAGATTTTTCTTTGTTGAATCTGTTACAACTTCACCTAATAATTCTGCAAATTTTGCAGCATGTTCTGCTTCTTCATAAGCAGCTTTTTCCCAGTATAAACCGATTTCAGGATATCCTTCTCTATGAGCTACTCTTGACATTGCAAGGTACATTCCAACTTCTGTACATTCTCCCATAAAGTTTGCTCTTAAATCTTCCATAATATCTTCGCTTGATCCTTGTGCTACACCTACAACATGTTCTGTTGCCCATTCTTTTGTTCCTGTTTGAGCTGTGAATTTATCAGCTCCAACATTACAAACTGGGCAAGTAGCTGGTGCCGCATCTCCTTCGTGAACATAACCACATACATTACATACAAATTTCATAGTCTTTTTCTCCTTTTTCATTAAATAAATTTTGGCTTAAGCCAATACAATAGTGTTATATTGAGCAATAGCTATGCTATTACAAGCAATCACTACAGGTGCCATAAAAATATGTTACATGACCTGTAATTTCTCCATTAAAACTTCCGCTCGCAATATTATCAATAGAATCAAAAATTGGTAATTCCAAATCTTTTACACAGCCACATTTTTGACATATAAAATGATAATGTGGACTACAAGTAGCATCGAAATGATCGACACCATCACCAACACGAATCCTTAGTAACTCTCCCATGTCTGATAGTAAAGTTAAATTGCGATAAACCGTTCCTAGGCTGATATTAGGAAATTCGTTACGAACATTCATATATACAACATCAGCTGTAGGGTGATCACACCGAGTTAACATAAACTCTTTAATAGCTTCACGTTGCCTGCTGTATTTTAATGCCATAGCGCCTCCTTTCAAATTAGTAATGATTACTGTTATTAGTATATAGCTATCTATAAAATTTGTCAATACAAAAAAATAAAAAAATAAAATTAATTTAATTCGCATATTTATTGTTTTTTTAGAATTTATTTCATGGTGTTTATATATATTTAGAGCGTTTGTGATATAATAAGAAAAGCGAAAGCATGGATTAAATAATTAGGAAGGGGGAGAAGATGAAGTTCAAAACTAGGCTTACGATCACTTTTTTAACAATTATTATTTTGCCAGTTTTGCTTGTACTTTTAGCATTTACTTTTATAAGCATATATATTACTACTACATCTGGAAATGCTTATGGGATAGGAATTGAAGATATTTCGATGGTAGCAGATAATATCTCATCATTTGCGGAGTTGACAGATGAAACATATTATAAGTTGCAAGCACAAGTATCTATAGATTCAAGTCGTTTTTTAAATATTGAATATTTAGATCAAATTAATAAGGAAATAGAAGAAACTGGTTCTTATATTATTTTGCGTAAAGATGACAGTGTTTTTTATGCTGGTAATCAAGAGGCAGCAGAATGGATTTTCAATCGATTGCCAGAATATGGGGTTGAAAGCAGTTCTAAGAATATGGGTTTTTATTACAGTGATATGCAAAAGCTTGTAAAACAAATAGATTTTCAATTTCCAGATTTGTCACAGGGCTCTATATTTATTGTAACAAAAGTAAGTAGTTTGATTTCAAAAACATTAATATTTGATTTGTTTATTTCGATTGTAATTATCCTTTTAGCTACAAGTATTATGTTAACAAGATGGATTCATAAAGGGGTATTTGCACCTATTAAAGAATTAAATATAGCAATGCACCATATAGCAGAAGGCAATTTAGATTATGCACTTGATCGATATGAGAAAGGTGAAATAGGCGAGCTTTATTGCAGCTATGAAGGAATGAGACTGAAACTTAAGGAATCTACAGAAGAATTAAACTTTAATCAAAAACAAAATAGAGAATTTGTTAGTAATATCTCTCACGATTTAAAAACTCCCATTACATCAATAAAAGGATATGTTGAGGGGATTATGGATGGGGTAGCAGATACACCCGAAAAAATGGACAAATATATACGTACTATTTATAATAAAGCAAACGATATGACGCGTTTAATTAATGAATTGACATATTATTCTGGAATTGATTCCAACAGAATTCCATATAATTTTCATTCGATATGCGTAGCAGAGTATTTTAATGACTGCGTAGAAGATGTAGGATTAGATTTAGAATCATTTAATATTAAACTAAACTATACAAATTTAATTGATACGGATGTAAAAATCATTGCAGATCCAGAGCAATTAAAGAAGGTAATAAATAATATTATTGGTAACAGTATAAAGTATATGGATAAACCACAGGGCATGATAGATATTCGTATAATGGATGAAATAGATGCAATAAAGGTAGAAATTGAAGATAACGGGAAAGGTATTGCAGCAAAAGATTTAAGCAAAATATTTGAACGTTTTTATCGAACAGATGCATCAAGAAATTCAGAACAAGGTGGAAGCGGAATTGGATTATCTATCGTTAAAAAAATTATTGAGGACCATGGTGGATATATTTGGGCAACTAGTAAATTAAATGAAGGGTGTTGTATTCACTTTGTTATAAGGAAATACAAGGAAAAGGATGGAGAATAAGATGAGTAAATTATTGATTATTGAGGATGAAGTTGCAATTGCAGATTTAGAAAAAGATTATTTAGAATTAAGTGGTTTTGAGGTGCATATTGAACATTCAGGAGATACAGGATTATTGAAAGCATTGAAGGAAGATTTTGATTTGATTATCTTAGATCTTATGTTACCTGGATTAGATGGTTTTGAAGTATGCAAAAAAATTAGAGAAGAAAAAAATATTCCGATTTTAATGGTTTCAGCAAAAAAAGATGATATTGATAAAATTAGAGGCTTAGGACTTGGAGCAGATGATTATATGACAAAACCATTTAGCCCAAGTGAATTAGTAGCAAGAGTAAAAGCTCATATGGCAAGATATGAAAGATTGGTTAGCACAAATAATAAAACAAATGATATGGTAGAGATTCGAGGCGTTCGCATTGATAAAACAGCAAGAAGAGTATATATTGATGGAGAAGAAAGAGTATTTACAACAAAAGAATTTGATTTATTAACATTTTTAGCAGAAAATCCAAATAGAGTATTTACGAAAGAAGAATTATTTAAAGAAATTTGGGATATGGATTCTGTAGGTGATATCGCAACAGTCACTGTACACATTAAAAAAATTCGTGAAAAAGTAGAAGTAGACACTTCAAAGCCACAATATATTGAAACAATTTGGGGCGTAGGTTATCGATTTAAAATATAAAGGAAAGCGGATTACCCCAAAATTGGTAGTCCGCTTTTTTCTTAAAATATTTAGAAGTTTGAGCAATACGATTTAATAGCATCATATAAAAAATCACTACTTCCTACAGCAATTTTGTCAAAATATGATCGGAATCTATCATCAAGTACATAACATTTAGCCAATCCAATATGGGCTTGGCGAGAATAAGTTCCTTCTTTCCAAAACATACATAACCATTCTTTGTGTAGTTTACATAATTCGTGTGCAACTTCACTTGTTGGGTCTGCTTGCTTAAATGCTTCTAATAATTTTTCGTTAATTTGCAGATTTAATTCTTGTGCGTGTTCCCATTGTTCTCTACTCATTCCGTTTATTTTTTCATAGGAACCGTTAATGGTTTCATCTCCAAATTTTTTTCGAAGCTCTAATCCATAGGATTCTTCATTATTTAAAATAATTTCTTTTTTAAAACCTTCAAATTTTTCTTCGTTTGTCATTGTAAATTCTCCTTTTTCGCATCGAATAGTATTTGTTACGTTCTTAATAAGTTGATCTATTCGTTCTTTTTTTTGAAGCAAGGAGGTTAAATGAAGCTCAAGAGCTTGCGCTAAATTAAAATCGGCGTCATATAAAATATCTTTGATATCTTCTAGGGAAAAATCTAATTCTCTGTAAAATAAAATTTGATGAAGTTGATCTATTTGTATCTGATCATATATGCGATACCCGTTATCATCAATTTTTTCGGGAACAAGTAGTTCAATTTCATGATAATATCGCAAGGTACGCGTACTTACTCCTGATAATTTTGCTAATTCATTAATTTTGTACATTATAATCCTCCTATTTAAGAAGAATACACCTTGACGTTACGTTAAGGTCAATAGTCTTAAGACTATTTTTTTGATAGTTCTTTTAATACGTTTAATGCACGTTCAATTTCTTCCTGATTAGTTCGAATAATTTCAAATTCACTTAATTCTTTAAGTCCCATACTTACAAATTCATTGCGATATGTCATTTTACTTTCAATCAGTTCTTTGCCGGACATATGAAACATCTTAATTCCTGTTTTTTCATAGATACTAGTGATAGAATTTGAATTTACTCCGCCACCAGCCATAATATTTATTTTTCCATCTAAGACTTCTTTTGTTTGAGCTAAATCACGTAGCACATTAGATCCTTTTAATGCATTTGCGGATTGACCAGAGGTGAGAATTGTATTTACACCTAATTTACATGCTTCTTCCAATGCACTTTTGTAGTTTCTGCATACATCAAATGCACGGTGCAATGTAATGGAGAGGCCATTTGCAGCATCAATAAAAGATTCCATTGCATTTAAATCTAAGTCTCCATCGCTTGTCAAAGCACCGATTACAACTCCTGTTATACCAATAGAAGATAATACACGAATATCCTCCTTGATCATATCAAGTTCATAAGGGGTATAACAAAAATCTCCAAATCTAGGTCTAATTAATGCATAAATATCGCAAGCGGAATTTTTCTTAACAAGTGACGTTAAAGCAGGACTAGGAGTAGTCCCCCCAATGACTAAATTACTGCAAAGTTCTACACGAGTCGCACCTGCAGCATCTGCAATTACTGCTGACTCTACACTATCTACACAAACTTCTAATATACATGAATTCATAAAAAACCTCCTTTTTATTTTAGTCTAACATAGAAAGATTCTAATATACATAGAAATTGTGATATACTATTAAAAATAATGATAGAAAGAGAAAATAAAAATGGAATATAAAATTTTGTACGAAGATAAAGATATTTTAGTATGCTTTAAACCAAGTGGTTTAGCAACACAAACTGCAAAAATAGGGGAAAAAGATTTAGAGTCTTTATTAAAAAACTATTTAAATAAAGATGCATTTTTAGGTGTAGTGCATCGATTAGATCAGCCAGTAAGTGGGATATTAGTATTTGGAAAAACAAAGGAGTCCACAAAGCGACTCAATCATATTCTTGCAGAGAAGGAATCTAAGAAATTTTATTATGCCCTGTGTTTTGGAACACCTAAAAATAAAGAAGAAAGTATAGTATTAGTAAATTATTTGAAAAAAGATATAAAGACAAAACTTGCAAAAAATACAACAAGTGAAGATAAAGAGGGGAAATATGCAAAACTTACATTTCATGTAAAAGAAAAAAGAGATAGGGCTACTTTAATAGAAGTAGAACTTCACACGGGAAGATTTCACCAAATACGTGCACAAATGTCTTCTTATGGAATGCCAATTATGGGTGATAGAAAATATGCATCAAAAGAGTGTGTAGAACAATCTAAAACACAAGGGATCAAAACAATCTGTTTATGTGCATACAAATTATCATTTCAGCATCCAATGACAAAAAAACAAATGATATTTTCAATAGAAAATGAAAAAGAGTTGTTGCCACAATGGGTGGAGTAAAGAAACAAAAGTTATGCGTATCTCTATGGATAAACTGCACATACTATTTTTAAATAAATTTTAGGAATAGGGATGGTAAAAACGTGTGGGGTATAAATGATAAATTAAAAAAAGATATGTTTGTGATTGGTATATATTTTTTAGTAGGGTTTCTTTTATTAAAATATGGACTTCCTCTTATATATCCATTGCTTTTTGCATTTCTTCTAGTGGGTTGTATGTATCCGTTGTTGAAAAAAACAAAAGAAAAAATGAAATTGCCACATTGTATACAGTTAATTTTTCTCTTTCTATTTTTTCTTTTCATAGTACTCACAATTTTTTGTGGAATTGCTTATTATATTATTAGAAATTTAGAGTGGTTTAAAGAACATATTTTGATAGCTTCTTCACAAGTAGATGTACTTATTTTGGAATTTTCTTGCTTTTTAGAAGAAACATTAAGTTTGACAGAAGGAAGTGTTATTGTTTTTATAACAAATCAAAAAGATTTTATGATTAATAGTTTCATAAGTGAAGTATTTCCCAATTTAACAATAGGAGCAGTTGGGGCTGTAAAATGGGTGTTGCCATTTTTGGGAAAAGTAGGGATTTTTTTAATTGCAGTATTTTTGCTTTTAAAAGATTATGAGAAACTAGAAAAGAAATGTGGAATGATTTTTAAAAAAACGATGTCATATGGATTTACGTATTTAAAAATGCAAATTTTAATTATTACCATTATTAGTATGAGCTGTATTGGAGTATTTTTAGTTTTAAAACTTAATGGGGCAATTTTGTTAGGAGTGATTACAGGACTGTTAGATGCACTTCCTTTAATCGGTACAAGTATTATATTAATTCCGATTGCTATTTTACAAATAGTAGTTGGAGATTATTTGAAAGCAGTATTTGTTTTAGTACTATATGGTTTTTGCATTTTTATTCGAGAATATATAGAACCCAAATATATGGGCAAAAGTTTTGGTGTGTTGCCAATCTTTATGCTGTCAGCAATTTATATAGGAATTCAGCTTTTTGGAATCAGTGGAATTATAAAAGGCCCTATTTTATTTTTAGTATTGTTTAAAGTTTGGAACATTCGAAGAATTTCTTGACAAAAATGCAAAATAAAAGCATAATTTATATTAGAATTTTCCTTTAGGATGTTTGCCAAGTTTTTACTCCCATAGGGAATAAAGACTTGGCTTTTTTAATGTGAAAAGTTTAACAAGGAAAATAAGAAAGGGATAGTAATGGCTGATAATAAGAAAAAAGTGGAATCCATAACATCGATGCATGAAGATTTTGCGCAATGGTATACGGATGTTGTAAAGAAAGCGGAATTAGTTGATTATACGAGTGTAAAAGGATGTATGGTTTTTAAACCCGCTGGATATGCAATTTGGGAGTTGATTCAAAAACAATTAGATGATAGATTTAAGGAAACGGGAGTGGAAAATGTTTATCTACCGATGTTTATTCCAGAAAGCTTATTAAAAAAAGAAGAGGATCACGTAGAAGGTTTTGCGCCTGAGGTTGCATGGGTTACTCACGGAGGAATGAATCCTTTACAAGAAAGATTGTGTGTACGTCCTACTTCAGAAACATTATTTTGTGATTTTTATGTAAATGATATTGAATCTTATAGAGATTTACCAAGATTATACAATCAATGGTGTTCTGTAGTGCGTTGGGAAAAAGAGACAAGACCATTTCTTCGTTCTAGAGAATTTTTATGGCAAGAAGGGCATACAGCTCATGCTACAGCTGAGGATGCTCAAGAACGTACAATTTTAATGCTTAATTTATATGCAAAGTTTTGTGAAGAAGTGTTAGCAATTCCTGTAATTAAAGGAAAGAAAACAGAAAAAGAAAAGTTTGCAGGTGCAGAGGCTACCTATACAATTGAAGCACTTATGCATGATGGAAAAGCTCTTCAATCAGGAACAAGTCATAATTTTGGGGATGGATTTGCTAAGGCATTTGGAATCCAATATACCGATAAAGACAATACATTAAAATATGTACATCAAACTTCTTGGGGGATGACAACAAGATTAATCGGAGCGATGATTATGGTTCATGGCGATGATTCTGGTTTAGTTATGCCACCAAAAGTTGCACCAACTCAAGTTATGATTATTCCAATTATGCAGAAAAAAGAAGGTGTTTTAGAAAAAGCTGAAGAATTAAAACAAAAAATTTCTTCTTACGAAGGAAAAGCAATTCGTGTTAAAATGGATCAAAGCGATAAAAGTCCTGGATGGAAATTCTCAGAACAAGAAATGAGAGGAATTCCTCTTCGCGTTGAAATTGGACCAAAAGATATAGAGGCAAATAAATGTATGATTTGCAGAAGAGATACTGGAGAGAAATTAGAATGTTCTCTTGATGTATTAGAAGAAACAATTTCTTCTTTATTAGACACTATTCAAGTTGAAATGCTTGAAAAAGCAAGAAAACATAGAGATTCAAATACATTTGTTGCAAAAGATATGTTTGAGCTTGGAAGAATTTTAGAAGATACACCAGGATTTGTAAAAGGTATGTGGTGTGGAAATAAAGAGTGTGAAGATAAAATTAAAGAAGAATTTAGTGCAACAAGTCGTTGTATGCCATTTGAACAAGATAGCATTTCAGATACATGTATCTGTTGTGGAAAGCCTGCAACAACATTAGTTTATTGGGGAAAAGCGTATTAAAAATATGAATTAAAAGGGAGGGTAATTATGAATATTTTAGTAATCAATTGTGGTAGTTCGTCGTTAAAGTATCAATTAATTAATAGCAAAAGTGAGGAAGTTTTAGCAAAAGGAATTTGTGAAAGAATTGGAATCAATGATAGCGCAATTGTTCATGAATCTATGGGGAAAGAAAAAGTGACACAAATTCTACCAATGGAAAATCACACAAAAGCAGTTCAATATTTACTTGAAAAGTTAACAGATAAAGAAGTTGGAATTATCACATCGTTAGATGAAATTGATGCAATTGGACATAGAATTGTACATGGAGGTGAAAAATTTTCAAGTGCAGTTATTATCACTGATGAAGTAATTGATGCAGTTATAGAATGTAATGAACTTGCGCCATTACATAATCCAGCAAATTTAATTGGAATTCAATCGTGTAAAGAAATTATGCCAAATGTTCCGATGGTAGGAGTATTTGATACCGCATTTCACCAAACAATGCCAAAAAAAGCATATATGTATGGAATCCCTTATAAATATTATGAAGAATTTAAAATTAGAAAATACGGATTTCATGGAACAAGTCATGATTATGTATCTAAAAGAGCAGCAGAAATATTAAATAAAAATATTGAAGATTTAAAAATCATTGTATGCCATTTAGGAAATGGTGCATCAGTAACTGCAGTTAAATATGGAACATCAGTAGATACATCTATGGGTATGACACCATTAGAAGGATTAATGATGGGAACTCGTAGTGGTGATATTGATCCAGCTATTATTGGCTATATTGCAGAAAAAGAAAATCTTTCAGTAGAACAAGTAATTGATATATTAAATAAAAAATCTGGAATTTTAGGATTATCTAATAATGTATCTAGTGATTTTAGAGATATTTCTAGTGCAATTGAAAATGGAAATGAATTAGCAAAAACTGCATTAGAGACATATACATATAGAGTTGCAAAATACATTGGATCTTATGTAGCTGCAATGAATGGTGTTGATGTAATATGTTTTACAGCAGGAATTGGTGAAAATGCTTCTCTTGTTCGTGAAATGGTTTCAGAATATTTAGGGTATTTAGGAACAAATTTAGATAAAGAGAAAAATAAAGTTCGCGGAGAAGAAATGATTCTATCGGATGAAAATGCAAAAGTTATTACTATGGTTATACCAACAAATGAAGAACTTACAATTGCAAGAGAAACCGTAAGTTTATTAAACTAAAAAAAACAACTGTGTGAAATGTATGCACAGTTGTTTTTTTTTAAACATATTCGTAATCCCATATACTAGTATACCCTAAATTCGTTTTTCTAGTATAGGATAAAAGTTCGCTAAAGGTATCATGAATTTTTGAGTAATCCATCCATGCATTTTGTTGAGAAAGTGCTGAATCATCATTAGTAGAGGTTGTAATAGTAATAGCTTCATCTAAAGTAATAGTTTTTGTCTTTTCATTTTTCATATCATCTGCTCCTTTCATAATATTTATTATAATCTTTAGTTGTTTCCAAAATGTGGTCAAATTCCAAAAGAAGTCTAACCTTTATAAATATATGCTAAACTTGAAATTAAATACCAATTATTTCTTGGGTGGAATTTTTTTTAAAGTAAGGGTATACTATAAGAAATAAGTAGAAAAGAGAGATAGTTATGGATATTAATATAACTTGGCCTAAAGAAGTAGAATCGATTATAGATGTACTTTCAAAAAATGGATATGAAGCCTATGCAGTAGGTGGGTGCATTAGAGATAGTATTTTAGGAAGAACTCCAGATGACTGGGATATAACAACATCTGCAAAGCCAGAAGAAGTAAAGGCACTTTTTAAAAAAACAATAGATACGGGAATCAAACATGGTACGGTTACAATTTTGATTGATAAAAAAGGGTATGAAGTAACAACTTTTCGGATTGATGGTGAATATGAAGACAGCAGAAGGCCTAAAAATGTAATCTATACCTCTTTATTAGAAGAAGATTTAAAAAGAAGAGATTTTACAATTAATGCAATGGCATATAATAAAGAAAAAGGTCTAATAGATTTATTTGGCGGATTAATAGATATTAAAGAGAAAAAAATACGTTGTGTAGGAAATCCAAGTGAACGTTTTCAAGAAGATGCATTACGTATTATGAGAGCCGTCCGTTTTTCGGCACAACTAGGATATAATATAGAAGACAATACGAGAGAAGGAATGATAGAGCTTGCACATACCTTATCTAATATTAGTGCGGAACGTATTCAAGTGGAACTTACAAAATTGCTCATATCAGATCATCCCGATTACATAGTAATGGCGTATGAATGTAATATTACAAAAAATATTTTGCCTGAGTTTGATGCGATGATGGAATGTGAACAAAATAATCCACACCATTGTTTTAATGTTGGGAACCATACAACATACTCATTGAAATTAATTGATCCTGATAAAATACTTCGCTACACTATGTTACTTCACGATATTGGAAAAGTGAAAACAAAAACTACAGATGAGAAGGGAATTGATCATTTTTATGGACATGCGAAATTTAGTGAGGAAATGACAAGTAAAATAATGCAACGTCTGAAAATGGATAATTATACAAAAGATTATGTGAAAAAATTAGTCTATTATCATGATTACGATATTGGTCTAACAGAAACACGCATTAGAAAATGTATTGCAAAAATAGGAAATGAATTATTTCCAATGTTACTTAAAATAAAAAGAGCTGATATTCTATCACAAAGTAAATATATGCAAGAGGAAAAATTAAAAAAATTAGATACCATTTCATTTTTATATAAAAAAATATTGGATAATGAAGATTGTACTTCATTGAAAGAGCTTGCAATTACTGGTTCAGACTTGATAGAATATGGAATGAAACCAGGGGTAGAAATAGGAACTACATTAAAAGAGGTACTAGATCTTGTACTGGAAAAGCCAGAATTAAATAATAAAAAAGAGTTGTTAAATTATATTTTTAATAAACCTTAAGCATAAATTAATTTCCCCTATCATAAGATAGCGTATAGTAAAGTTTCTGAATTTAGAAAGGGGAAAATATAAATGAACGACAGAGCAATAAGCATATTGGAAAAATATGAAATAGAAGTGCTTCGTCACAGAAAAGGGCGAGGCGCTATTCTTTGTGAAACAAAGGAAGGATTAAAAATATTTAAAGAGTATGCAGGTTCTGCCTATCGTCTTTCTACACAAAATTTGCTGCTGAAAGCATTGAAAGAAAATGGAAATACTTTTTGTGAACAGATTTTGACTACAAAAGAAGGAGAATTATCAGTAAAAGATGATGATGGGATAACTTATATTTTAAAGGATTACATAGAGGGAAAAGAGTGTAATATAAGAGAGCAAAGTGATATTCAAAGAGCAGTAAAAGAATTAGCAAATCTTCATAATCACATGTCTTTTCCAATGATTAGTAAGGAATATGAGGGTACAACAAATACAATTGCAAAAGAAATACTAAAACATAATAAAGAACTTAGAAAAGCAAGAAAGTTTTTAAAATGTAAAAGTCAAAAAACGGAATTTGAATTATATTTGCTAAAACATTTTGATTGTTATTATGAAAAAGCTTTAAAGATAGAGGAAGATTTACAAAAATATCCATTTTTATATGATGTGGATAAGATAAAAAAAGAAGGACATTTTTGCCATGGAGAGTTTCAGCATCACAATATATTATTCCAAGGACAATCATCTCTTATAATAAACTTTGAAAAATTTAGTTTAGAATCTCAAATAAAAGACCTAAGTCTTTTCCTAAGAAAAGTTTTAGAAAAAAATGGATGGTGCGAGAATCTTGGAAATGAAGTATTATGTGAATATAAAAAAAATAGAGAAATATCTTCCATGGAATGGATTGAGTTGTATTATAGGTTATTATATCCAGAAAAATTTTGGAAAATTGTAAACTTTTATTTGAATAGCGGTAAGTCATGGATTCCAGGAAAGAATATGGATAAGTTGAATAAGATTATTGATCAAGAAGAAAAAAAAGAAGCATTTCTACAAAAAATATTTACGTTATAACAATTGATTTTTAGAAAAAGTGAGGATGTAATGTACAAAAGAAAAAAAAGTTTTTTAATATTAATTGCATTATTTATAATAGTATTAAATGGGTGTAGTGGTGGAGGACAAGATTCGAATGTGGTAAACGATGAAGGGTTAGTACTATCAAAACCAGGGAATTATGATAGCGCAGATACTGCAATGATTCATTCTATTGATACAGAAACGAAAGAAATTACTTTTTATCATTTAAATAGTGCAAGAACATATACATTACTTTTTGATGGTGCAACAAACTTATATAATAAACATGAAACACCTATTACAATTAGTCAAATAAATAAAGGTGATATAGTTGATATTACATTTATGAAATATAGCAAACGTTTAAATTCACTTCATTTATCCTCGGAAGCATTTATGTATGAAGGAATAACAAAGTTTGAAATCAAAGAACAAAACAAAATAATGAAAATAGGAAACGATATTTTAAAATTAGAAGATTCTTTGTATATTATATCTGAAAATAAAGAAATAGAACTTATGGATATTAATGCGGATGATACACTAAAAATTTGGGGAATAGGAAACAGTGTATATAGTATTACAATAGAAAAAGGGCACGGATATTTACGATTAGAAAATGATGAATATTTTATTGGTGGATATATAGAAATAGGACAACAATTAATTCGAAGAATTACGGATGATATGTTATTAGTTGTGCCGGAAGGGACATATGATATTTTAATTTCAAATGGAGGACATGGTGGAACAAAACGTGTAACAATCGGAAGAAATATTGAGGCAACATTAGATGTTGGTGATTTGAAAAATGAGGAGTTAGAAAAATTTGGTACCATTCTTTTATCAATAATGCCGAGCAATGCTGATGTTTTTATAGATGGGACATTAGTAGATATTAGTTCGCCAATTAGATTAGAATACGGACTTCATCAATTGCTCGTTAGTGCATCTGGATACCAAACATTAGTTCAATATTTACGAGTAGCAGAAGAAAGTGCAGGGATAAGTATTGAACTAGAAGAAGAGGAGGATGCTACAGATAGTAATATAGAAAGCAGCGAAGAAAGCAAAGGGGAATCTACTTCAACAACTAGCTCTGAAACAAGTACTACAAGTGAATCAACAACAGAATCCAAAAGTAGTACAAGTGTAGAAGGATCAACAGCAGAAGTTACTACAACAACTTATAAGGTTATTATCGATAGTCCGTTAGAGGTTGAAGTATATGTTGATGGAACGTATAAAGGAATTACACCAATTAGTTTTAATAAGATTGTTGGAAGTCATGTTATAACGCTTAGAAAAAGTGGATATAATACTAGAAGTTATACCATTGAAATAGATAATGAAAAAAAGGACGTGACATATTCATTTTCTAATTTGACACCTATTGAATAACGTTTAAACATGTTGAAAAACCCTATAAATACTAAGAAAATGGGAAAAACTATTGACAAATGGTTGGAAAAACTATATATATATTGTTAGACGTTTTTACGTACTAAAAGACACTTCATAAAAGGAGGAGTTCATAATGAACAAAACAGAATTAGTTGCAGCTATGGCTGATCAAGCAGGATTATCGAAAAAAGATGCAGAGGCAGCTTTAAAAGCTTTTACAGACGTTGTTTCAGAAGAATTAAAAAATGGTGGTAAAATTCAATTAGTTGGATTTGGAACATTTGAAGTAAGCCAAAGAGCTGCTAGAGAAGGAAGAAACCCTCAAAGTGGTGAAGTAATGAAAATTGCAGCTTCTAAAGCACCTAAATTTAAAGCTGGAAAAGCTTTAAAAGATATGGTCAACGTATAATCTGATTTTACAACATACAAATGTGGGTAAGTGTTTTAAGGCACTTGCCTTTTTTGTTATTAGAAACAATAAAAATAGAAGGGATAAAATAGATGAGACTAGATAAATATTTAAAAGTATCGAGATTAATAAAAAGACGTACTATTGCGAATGAGGCATGTGATGCTGGTAGGGTGAAAATTAATGAAATAGCTGCAAAAGCATCAAGTACAGTTAAAGTTGGAGATCAAATAACAATTCTATTTGGAAATAAAGAAGTGAAAGTAGAAGTATTAGATATACAAGATACAACAAAAAAAGAGGAAGCAAAAGAATTATTTCGTTATCTTTAAGTAATGTGTAATAGTATAGAAACATCTCTAATATAATAGAATATAAAATATTAGGGAGGTAAGTATGGAAGATTTAAATAATATAAGGCAAAGGGCGCATAAAGTGTCTCTTATAAATAGAAAGACATGCACATTAACAGGAGTAATAGATGTACTAGCTTTTGATGTAAATGAAATCTTATTAGAAACAGATTTAGGAATGTTAATGATAAGAGGTCAAGAGCTTAAAGTAACAAGATTAACATTAGAAAAAGGTGAAGTTGATATTGAAGGAAAGGTAGATAGTTTTACGTATTCTGAAAATACAACATTTCATAATAAGGCCGAATCAATTATAACAAGGTTGTTTAAATAAATGATGGCGATAGTAGCGATAAGCCCTACGATAGGAGCAGAATTACAATTCTTATTGTATTCTTTTGTTCTTGGAATCGGAATTGCATTCTTTTATGATATTCTTATTATTTTTCGAAATTTTATTGCTCATGGTAAAATTCTATTTGCGATGGAAGATATTATTTTTTGGATAGTCTTTACGTATCTTATTTTTCTTTTACAATGCTTTGGAAATAATGGAATTACAAGATGGTTTTCTATTGGAAGTACCTTGCTTGGGATTTTTATATTGAAAAAAACAATTAGTCCTATTTTTGTAAGTTGTATCACAAAAATCATACGTGAGATTCTTAAAATAATAAGTTTTCCAATAAAAAAATTAATTCAAAAACTACATATTTTATTTTCGTATTTTAAAAGGAAAATGGGAAGAAAGAAAAAGATATGGAAAAGAGAGTTGACGTCTAAGAAGAAACTCTTTAAAATAACAATAAACAATATTGTTAGAAGTGGAGAGAACAATGGCAAAAAGAAGAAGGGCAATACGAAAAAAAGGAAGCAATAGATTTAGTATGACATTAGTTGTCATTGTTATTTGTATGCTCTTATTAGTTGTTTTTATAAAAAGTATTGAATTGCGAGAAACGCTGCAAGGTACAGAAGAACGAAAGGCATTAATAAAAGAACAGATTGTATTTGAAGAGGAACGCGCAATAGAAATAGAAGAATTTCGTAAATATACAAATACAAAAAAATATATAGAAGAAATTGCAAAAGAAAAATTAGGTCTTGTTTATGAAGACGAAATATTATTTAAAACAGAAGAATAATGTAGATTAAAAGCGAACAATGAAAAATGTTCGCTTTTTTCGTTAGTCAATAAATTTTACAAGGTAATTGTTTTGACAAAACTTGCAGAGAAAATAAAGTATAATTTGTCCTTACTAGGAAAAGGGGGAAGGGCAATGAGAAAAGAAGATATAAAACCAAAAGTCGATGAGGCAATTTATTTATTAAACTACGAGAAAGAAAAAATAAAAGGATGTTCGAATTCATTTAAAAGCCTTTCAAAAATATTACTTATGCCAGATGATACAATAGAAATTATAGAAGACAGACAAGAAAAGCTATGGAGAAAAAGACTTGCTGAAAATAGAGAATTGCTTTCTGACCATTTGAAAGAGATGGCAAGAATTATGGATCAAGTTATTGAGGAAAAAGTTTCTATTCATACACTTGATGAAAAGGTAGAAAAAGAATTAATAAAAGTACTTTATCAAGAGGGTATTATTTTAAATGAAATTTTCATCATAAAAAGAGGGGAAAATGTAGAATTATCCATATATGCTAAAAGGAAAGACGATACAAAAAAGAAACAAAAAAAGATCAATCATGAAAGTTTTAATGAAAAAAATATTACAATAGAAGAATTAGCAGAAATGCTTTCGACATATTTAGAATTGAATTTAGAAGCAAATAGTATGTCACCGTATTTTTTGACGGATTCGTTTCAAACGATGTACTTTAAAGAAAAACCACTATTTAATGTTCTAACTGGTTATGCAGTTGCAGTAAAAGAATCGGAGAAAATATCAGGAGATAATTACACATTTTTTGAAAATGGAAGTGAGAAAATATATGGAATCTTATCAGATGGAATGGGTTCAGGTGAAAAAGCATATTTAGATAGTAAAACGGTTGTAGATATGGCGGAGCAATTTATAGGAGCTGGATTTCAAATAGAGCTAGTGGTACAGTTGATAAATGACGCGTTGATAGCAGGTGCAAAAGAGAAAAATATGTCTACATTAGATTTATGTGAAATAGATTTGACTACTGGTAATGCAACATTTATTAAAATTGGATCGGCAGCAACATTTATTAAGCAAGATGGACATGTTGAAAAAATACCAGCACAAAATTTACCGTTAGGTATTTTTCATAAATTGGAAATGCCAGTTATAAAAAGACAATTATTAGATGGAGATTATATTATTTTAATTTCTGATGGGATGTTAGAAGATGTAGGAGAGGATAAAGAAGCGTTTCTAGTAGAATATATTGCAACTTTACCATATAAAAGACCAAATCAAATTGCAAGTCATCTTATGAAGTGTATGATTGAATTAAATAAGGGAAGAGTTATGGATGATATGACTATTTTAGTAATAGGAATATGGAAAAATAACAAATATTGATTTATTAATGTAAATTGGCTATAATATTTTAAGAGTTAAGAGAGGTAAATATTATAGAGATGCAACATAAAGTAGAAGAATATATGAAAAAACATCAAATGATTCATAAAGAGGAAACAGTTATTGTGGGCGTTTCAGGAGGTTCAGATTCTGTTTGTTTGCTTTATATGTTGCTTGAATATAAAAAAAGCATTCCATTTCATATTGCGGTAGTGCATGTAAATCACAAAGTGCGATTAGATGCATCTATTGATGCAGACTATGTAAAAACACTTTGTGAAAAGCATGAACTACCATTTTTTCTATATGAATATGATATTAAAGAATATGCAAAAAAGAATAAGATATCAGAAGAAGAGGCAGGGAGAGAATGTAGATATCAAGCGTTCTATGATGTCGCAAAAAAATTAAATCAAAAAGAATATAAAATTGCTGTTGCACATCATAAACAAGATTTGGCAGAAACTGTGTTATTTCGATTGTTTCGAGGAACTGGATTAAAAGGTATTCGAGGTATTCTTCCAGTACGTGATCATATTATTAGACCGTTACTTGAAGTGGGAAAAGAAGAAATTGAAGAATATTTAACAAAAATGGAAATATCGTGGTGTATAGATTCTACAAATGCGGAAAATACTTATACAAGAAATAAAATAAGAAATCAATTGATACCATATATAGAAAAAGAAATAAATAACAAATCCGTAAATCATATTGTTGAATTCTCAGAAAAAGCAAATGATATATATTTCTTTCTAAATAAATATATAGAACAAAAATTTGCCGAATTATCGCATTTTGAAGAAAACGGAGTTGTTTTCTGTATTGATTATTTGAGGAAAGAAGAAAAAATAATCATAGAAGGTCTTTTGATGAAAGGAATTGAGTATTTGCTTTTATCAAATAAGGATATCAATGGAACGCATATTAATTGTATTGTGGACTTGCTAGGTAAAGAAGGAAACAAGCAATTAGATTTACCAAATAATCTTGTGGTTAAGAAAGAATATGAAAAATTAGTATTAAAAGAAAGAAAAGTTTTATTAGAAGAGCAAAAAATAGAAGAAAAAAGATTTTTAAAATCACAGATTGAAAAAGAACATAAGATCAAATTTGAATTAGAAAAGAAAATAATTGAGATCAGCCTTATAGAACTTACAGAAGAAAAATATAAGGAATGTTTTATAGAAAATACCTATACGAAATGTTTTGATTATGATAAAATAAAAAATTATCTCATATTTCGTTTTAAGCAAGAAGGGGATTATTTAACAATCAACAATTTATTCCAAAAAAAAAGTTTGAAAAAATATTTTATTAATGAAAAAATAAAAGATGAAGAACGAAAAAAAATATTGCTTTTAGCGGAATGTGATCATGTGATTTGGGTGATCGGAAAAAGAATCAGCACTTATTACAAAGTATCAGATAAAACAAAAAAAATATTAAAAGTTAGTGTACGAGAGGAGAATTAAAATGGCAGAAAAAATCAGTGTAATGTTAACAGAGGAAGAAGTTGACAGAAAAATTCAAGAAATTGGGGAACAAATAAGCAAAGATTATGAAGGAAAACAAGTTCACCTTGTATGTGTTCTTAAAGGTGGTAGTTTTTTCATGTGTGAATTGGCAAAACGAATTACAGTACCTGTATCTCTTGATTTTATGTCTGTTTCAAGTTATGGTGCCGATACAAAATCAAGTGGAGTTGTTAAAATTGTAAAGGATCTAGATGAACCATTATTTGGAAAAGATGTACTTGTAATAGAAGATATTATTGACTCTGGTAGAACATTAAGTTATCTTCTTGAGTTACTAAAAGATAGAAAACCTGCAAGTTTAAGACTCTGTACGTTGCTTGATAAACCAGATAGACGTGTTGTTGATATTAATGTTCACTATACAGGATTTCAAATTCCTGATGAATTTGTAGTTGGATATGGCCTAGACTATGATCAAAAATATAGAAATCTACCTTACATAGGATTGGTAGAAATAGACGAGGAAGAGTAGAGGGAAAAAATGTGGTAAAAAAGGCAAGAGGGATTAACTTATATTTTATTTGTGTTTTGATGCTATTAGCAGTATTTGTATTATTTTCTTCTAGAAATACGAATGAGGAAGAATATACAAGAGGACAATTTATAAGTGATCTGCAGTCAGGAAATATAGAAGAGGTAATAGTGCAGCCGAATGGAGAGACACCTACAGGTGCTGTTTCGGTTAAAATGATTTCCGGTGAATTTGAAACATTATATGTAACAGACATTAATGAAATTCAAACAATAATTAGAGAATATGATATTGATCCAATAATTAGAGATGTACCAAGAGAAAGTTGGTTTTTAAGTTACGGATTACCACTTGCTTCTGTAGGAATCGTCATTTTTATTATTTATATTCTTATGAATAATCAAAACGCCGGTGGTGGCTCAGGTGGAAAGATGATGAGTTTTGGGAAAAGTAGAGCAAAATTATCAACTGGTGATAATAAAATCAATCTATCTAATGTTGCTGGACTAAAAGAAGAAAAAGAAGATTTAGAGGAAATTGTAGATTTTCTTAAAGAACCAACAAAATATATAAATGTTGGTGCTAGAATACCAAAAGGTATTTTATTAGAGGGACAACCTGGTACTGGTAAAACATTATTAGCTAAAGCAATTGCAGGAGAAGCAAATGTTCCATTCTTTACTATTTCTGGTTCAGACTTTGTGGAAATGTTTGTAGGAGTTGGAGCGTCAAGAGTACGTGATTTATTTGAGGAAGCAAAAAAGAATTCCCCTTGTATAATATTTATAGATGAAATTGATGCGGTAGCTAGAAGACGTGGAACTGGAATGGGCGGTGGCCATGATGAAAGAGAACAAACATTGAATCAATTGCTTGTTGAAATGGATGGATTTGGTGTAAATGAAGGCATTATTGTAATGGCAGCTACAAATAGAGTGGACATTTTAGATCCAGCGATTTTACGTCCGGGAAGATTTGACCGTAAAATAACAGTTGCTGCACCAGATATAGGTGGAAGAGAAGAAATTTTACAGGTGCATGCAAAAAATAAACCAATGGGTGATGATGTTGATTTGAAGGAAGTTGCGAGAACAACAGCTGGTTTTACAGGTGCAGATTTAGAAAATCTTTTAAATGAAGCTGCAATTCAAGCGGCAAAAGAAAATAGAGGATATGTTTTACAACAAGATATTAACAAGTCTTTTATTAAAATAGGAATTGGAACAGAGAAAAAAAGTCGTATTGTTTCTGAAAAAGAAAAAAGAATTACAGCATTTCATGAGGCGGGACATGCAATACTTTTTCATGTTCTTCCAGATGTTGGACCTGTGCATACAATTTCTATTATCCCTACAGGTCTTGGTGCAGCAGGATATACGATGCCTTTGCCTGAAGGAAATGAAATGTTTTTAACAAAAGGAAAAATGAAACAAGATATAATGGTATCGCTTGGTGGGCGAATAGCAGAAGAAATTGTATTTGATGATATTACAACAGGTGCATCAAGTGATATAAAACGTGCTACTAAAGTTGCTCGTGCTATGGTTACGAAATATGGAATGTCAGAAAATATTGGAATAATCAATTATGATGAAAGTGATAGTGAAGTATTTATTGGTCGTGATTTGGCCCATACAAAGAGTCATAGTGAATTCATAACTGGGGAAATTGATAAAGAAGTAAAACAAATTGTAGACGAATGTTATAGTAAAGCAAAAGAGATTATTTTAAAGCATAGATCAGTTCTCGATTCATGCGCTGGATTACTTTTAGAAAAAGAAAAAATTAATCAAGAAGAGTTTGAAGCGTTATTTGGCGATATTGCATAAGAAGGCATTGTGCAATATTAACAAAAAATAGGTTGCAAAATTGTAAAATTTGTGAATGTGAGGTATTCCATAATTCGACATTTTCTGATATTATTCTATGTGTACCCCCAATACATTATAAAGTTTTTTGCTATACCCCATAAGAAAGAAATACCTTCTCTAAAAAAAGACAGCGATCGGAAGCTGTCTTTTTTTTACTCTTTTTTCAATGTAAAATGTATGTAATGCATGCAAAAGGTATCGTAAAGTTTTGGTATTTTCTATTTACTATTTATGTAAGTAGAGTATATAATCAAGGGCAACAGATCATAATATATTTATAATAAAACTTGAATAAGATTGACAAATACTTTAATATATAATAATAACAATGATTAGATTGAAAGAGTGAGAAAATGGACAATAGTAAATTTATAAGAGCAGAAAATCGATTACAGTATATTAATAATATGAGACCTGTTCTAAATATGAAAGCTCTGTTTAGTGACACAACGGATGACTATTTAATACCCTGTGAACCAAAGCCATATGCTAGGACAAAAATTCGGTTTAGAGCCGGAAAAAATAATATTGACTTTGTTTATTGTGTAATTAATAATCAAAAGGAATTGATGTTTAAAGTAACAGAAGATAAAATGTTTGATTATTATGAATATGAGCTACAATTAGATGCTGAAAAAGTCAGATATTATTTTGAAGTTTGTGCTGGGAAAATGATATGCTATTATGATACTCGTGGTGTTGTGAAAAAACCGGACGATTATTTTAATTTTCAAATTATGCCTGGATTTAAAACGCCTAATTGGGCAAAGGGTGCTGTTATTTATCAAATCTTTGTAGATCGTTTTTTTAGTGGTGATGGAACAAATGATGTATTAACAAATGAGTATCATTACATTGGTGCAAAATGTCACAAAATAGAAGATTGGAATAAGTATCCAGAGCCTATGGATGTACGTGAATTTTATGGTGGTGATTTAAAAGGGGTAATGGAAAAGTTAGATTATTTAGAAGATTTAGGAATTGATGCCATTTATTTTAATCCGCTTTTTGTTTCACCGTCTAATCATAAATATGATATTCAAGATTATGATTATATTGATCCGCATATTGGTCGTATTGTATTCGATGAGGGTGATTTGTTAGAAGAAGATCAATGTGAAAATAGATTTGCAAGCCGTTATATTAATCGTGTAACGGATAAGAGAAACTTAGAAGCGAGTAATAAGCTTTTTCAAGAACTTGTAGAAGAATGTCATAAACGAAATATAAAAGTCATTCTTGATGGTGTTTTTAATCATTGTGGTTCGTTTAATAAATGGATGGACAGGGAACGTATTTATGAAAATGCATCAGGATATGAAAAAGGTGCTTATGTAGATAAAGAAAGTCCTTATTGTAATTATTTTAGATTTAATAAAGAAGATGAATGGCCTTATAATGGAACTTATGATGGATGGTGGGGACATGATACACTACCAAAGTTAAATTATGAAGAATCAAAAGAGTTATGTCAGTATATTCTTGATATTGGAAGAAAATGGGTATCGCCGCCATTTAATGCAGATGGGTGGAGATTGGATGTGGCAGCAGATTTAGGTCATGGGCAAGAATTTAATCATAAGTTTTGGAAAGAGTTTAGAAAAGCTGTTAAAGCTGCAAATCCTAATGCTATTATTTTGGCAGAACATTATGGAGATCCCTCATCGTGGTTACAAGGTGATGAATGGGATACTATTATGAATTATGATGCATTTATGGAACCAATTACTTGGTTTTTGACGGGTATGCAAAAGCATAGTGACGATTTTAGGTCAGATATGCTTGGGAATGCAAGCAATTTTTGGGGAGCAATGAGATATCATGGTGCACATTTTTCTAATTCGACGTTGCAAACATCGATGAATGAATTATCAAATCATGATCATTCTAGATTTCTTACAAGAACAAATAAAAAAGTTGGAAGAATTGGTGACTTAGGACCAGAAGCAGCAAATGAAGGAGTTGATAAGGCGGTATTTCGAGAAGCAGTCTTATTTCAAATGACTTGGCCTGGTGCACCTACTATTTATTATGGTGATGAAGCAGGGGTATGTGGTTTTACAGATCCAGATAATAGAAGAACGTATCCATGGGGGAATGAAGATAAGGAACTTATTCGTTTCCATAAAGAAATGATACGAATTCACAAAGAGAACGTTGAGTTTAAAACGGGATCGTTAAAACATGTGTTAGAAGAAGAGAATTTGATTGCATATGGAAGAATGAAAGGAAAAGATGCTTCTGTTGTCATTATTAACAATAATGATCACCTTGTAGTAAAAGATATTCCGGTATGGCATTTAGGTGTTCCAAGAGATGCTATGATGAGAAGATTAATGATTACTACAAGAGAAGGATTTGACGAATTAGAAATAGATTTTAAGGTTACAGGAGGAAGTGTTAGCATTACAATTCCACCCGTTTCAGCGATTATTTATAAATATACAGAAAAAAAGGAAAGAATATAAAAATACTTCTTGCTTTTTCTGACAATATAAGATATAATTTATCATTGTTGAGGTTCATACTTTGAACCTACATGGATGGATTCCCGAGTGGCCAAAGGGGGCAGACTGTAAATCTGTTGGCACCGCCTTCGAAGGTTCGAATCCTTCTCCATCCATTGCTATTATAATTTAATAGCTAGTTTATGCCGGCGTGGCGGAACTGGCAGACGCACAGGACTTAAAATCCTGCGGGACTTATACTCCCGTACCGGTTCGATTCCGGTCGCCGGCATTATAAAAGTGAGAGAAACGTTGTATTCAATGTTTCTCTCACTTTTATTTTTAAATATTGAATTGAAGTTTATAAAAAACAAGCAAAATTATAAGCGTAATAATATTAAAAAAGATAAATTTTAGTAAGTAGGCACCTATTTTTGCATAGTCGCAACGTGAATAAATTTTTATAGAAATTAAACTTGCAAGTGATGCGATAGGAGTACCAAGTCCACCAAGATTCACACCAATTAATAGATTTTTCCAATCAGTTGTAAAATTTGAAAGTAAAACGGCAGCAGGAACATTGCTGATAACCTGGCTAATAAATAAAGAGGTAAGCATTGTGTTATTTTCTGTGCAAATAGTAAGTACTTCTTGTAAAAATGGTAAACGCCCTAAATTTCCTGCAAAAATAAAAAAGCTCACAAATAAAAGTAATAAAGAATAGTCTACACGCAAGAGTAACATTTTGTTTATAAGTAAAACAGAAACAATAATGATTGCTAATAAAATAGGGTATGGCAATAATCTAAAAATAGAAAGTATGCATAATAAAAATAATACGATATAAGCAATTAGTTGACCTATATTTTGAATTTGTATTGGAGTTTCAAAAGCTACTTCTATACGAGTTTTAGGAAGACTTGTGGCAGTAAGTGTTAATAGGAGAAAGCTTATTATTACATAAGGAATGATAGTAGAAAAAAATTGACTCGTCGTCAGATGGTATGCTTCAAATAAAAATAGATTTTGTGGATTGCCAGCAGGGGTAGCCATACTACCTAAATTTGCTGCTATTGTTTGTAATATAATTAATCGGATTGCATATTTTTCGGCATTTGCAAGTTTTAAAATAACTAGTGTAAATGGAACAAATGTTAATAACGCAACATCGTTTGTAATAAACATAGAAGTGAAAAATGGAAGCAATACTAATAGTATGGCAATAGTTCTTAGTTGTTTCTTTCCAGATAATAATTTTTCTGTAATAATATTAAATAAATCACAATCTTGCATACCAGCAATTACAATCATTAAGCAAAACAATAAACTAAGAACTCGAAAATCTATATATTCCATGTATTCTACAGAAAATGGAACAAAAATCATAGAAATAAGAGCGCATAATATTCCAATGCAAAGGATCATTTCATGTTGTATAAAAGCAATTATTTTTTTCATAAGGCTTGACTCCGATTCAAAAGTTTTATATTGTAAATGTGACTTGTAGTTGAACATTATTAGATTATATATAAAGATTGAGTGATCAGCAATATATTTTTGGAAATTGGTAGTGTCAAATGAAGTATGAAAAACTTGAGTCATAAAAATAGGCTCATAATGAACCTTGAAAATTGTAAATACGATAGATTTTGGCAGCTTACGCCACCCTTGACTGCATACAAAAGCAATGCTCTGAACGTCTTA
>JBOFWM010000075.1:0-37119 GCA_051653625.1 Lachnospiraceae bacterium | reverse complement strand
CACAGCAATAGAACCTCGTTGACTCATAGTTAGTTCTGCCCCTTCTGCTAACTGTCCCTCTGGTTTTACTCCAATTGCAAGAATTATCATATCCGTTTCTAAACTACCATTGTCTAACGTAACAAGCAGTCCATCTTCGGCACTGCTTACCCCCTTCACAGCAGTACTTAGCAATAATGTGACACCTTTTTCCTCCATATGACGATGTACAGAAGATGCCATATCATAGTCAAGTGGTGCAATTAATTGATCCTGCATTTCTACCACAGTGACCAAAAGACCTGCATGATGTAAATTTTCTGCCATCTCTACACCGATATAACCACCACCCACTATCACCACACGTCTTGGACTTTTCTTATCCATATATTCCTTGATACGATACGTATCCGGGATATTACGAAGGGTAAAAACTGCTGGATGATCAAGTCCATTAATTGGTGGCTTGATTGCCTCCGCACCAGGTGAAAGAATAAGCTTGTCGTAGCTTTCTGTATAACTTTCACCAGTGCGATGATTTTGCACTCTTACTATTTTTTTCTTTGAATCAACAGCTATTATCTCTTGTTGTATACGTACATCCACTCGAAAACGATTGTAAAAACTTTCCGGAGTTTGTAATGTAAGAGAAGATTTTTCAGTGATTTTTCCTCCAATGTAATACGGTAATCCACAGTTTGCAAAAGAAATATACTCCCCCTTTTCAAACAAAATAATCTCTGCCATCTCGTTTAATCTACGTAATCTTGCAGCCGCGGATGCGCCACCTGCCACGCCTCCAACGATAAGAATTTTAGTTTTTTTCAAATTCCTTCCTCCTTCCTTATAAGGATTGCTTTTAATATTTCTCTTTCTATTATTGGTATAAATATGATATTCTAAACTTATACTTATACTTACACTATGTCAATAAAATTTATAGGAGGATGCAAAATGAACGATATTTTTTTTAAAGACAGATTTAAAGACAAGGTTATGATTATCACTGGTTTTGCAACAGGAATTGGTAAAGAAACTGCTATTCGTGCAGCAAAGGAAGGTGCAAAACTTGTATTAGTAGATCGAAAAGAGGAAGCCAAGAATACCTTTGAAGAAATTATAAAAAATGGTGGAAGTGCTAAAATGATTATAGGTGATCTTTCAACTGAAAGTGTTGCGAAAGAAATGGTAAAGCTTGCAATAGATACTTATGGAAGATTAGATATCGCCATCAACAATGCAGGTGTTATGGGTAATCCGAGTCCTGTACATGCATTAAACGAAACGGATTTAGATTATACTATGAATAACAACTTCAAATCAGTTTATTATTGTGCAAAAGCAGAACTTAATGTATTAGTTGCACAAGGAGAAGGCGGAGTAATTATAAATAATGCGTCCATTGCTGGACTGACTGGATTACCTGGAAATGCAGCATATGTTGCATCAAAACATGCTGTAAATGGGCTAACACGTAATATGGCGCTTGATTACGCAAAATATAATATTCGAGTAAACTCTGTTAATCCAGCTGGAACAGATACTCCTATTGTCGAAGAAGCAATGGCTTTTGTAAAATCTCAAATGCAAAAAGCAATAGATAATGGTGTTGATTTATCTGAAGTACAAAGCATGGCTGGTCAAAAAACAGAAACTATGCAAAAAAGAAATGCTACAGCAAAAGAACAAGCTGCTTCTATATTGTTTTTAGCATCAGATGATGCTACGCACATTACAGGGACATTATTTGCAACAGATGGTGGATGGACCGCTTATTAAATATTTTAAAAATAACTCAAAGCTTAAAGCCTTGAGTTATTTTTTATGTTCTAGAATGAATTGCAATGGTTTGTGGCTCTTCCTTTACACTTAAGTGTAAACACTTTTCCATAATTCCTTTGAAAAAATGGATAAGCGGACCACATAAAAATGCATTTACCACTGTACCAATTCCTATAATTTCTCCTAATGGATTTTTGGCAAGCACACAAAATGTAACACCAATTATCATCACTGTAATATCTGAAATCATTCTTGCCACTCGAAATGAAATTTTATTCTTCGTGAATTTTGTAATAATAAATGGAACACTATCATATGGTGAAATCCCTAAATCTGCTGTCATATATATTGCACAACCACTTGTTGCAAATAACATACCGATTACAAGTAATACAATTTGAATTGGTAATGTTATCGTCAAGTGTAATTGTTCAAGTACAAGCCAACAAATAAAATCAGCTATATAACCAACAAGTATCATATTGATAATTGTACCAATTCCAATTAAATGGCGTACTGTGAATAAGACTACAATAAAAATTGCTGCATTCATAATTAATTGCCAATTGCCAAATAACATTCCATTAAATCCACTAATTCCTAAATTCATACAAGTAAATGCATCGGTACCCATTCTACTTAATCGAAACGATGCTACACATAATCCAATAAGAAAAATTCCAAACATCATAATGGACATTCTTAACGGTGTGATTTTTTTTAAATATTCCAAAATATGCTTCATTATACTTCCCTAACTTTCTTTTATATTTACTACATTTATTCTTTTGCTTTTAATACATAAATACGCGATTCAAAATCTGTACATGGAATTTCATTTCCCGAAACTTCCCCTGCTGTTACATCACTCGTGATCAGACCAAGATTCATTAACTCGTCTCCATAATGAATTGTATGATTTTTTTCATTTTCATATGTCATATTTGGATTTAACCCTTTAAGTTGTACACGAGTATAACTTTGGTTAACTACATTTAGTGTACGATACCATCCAACAATTGCTGTTTTTTGATCTTCACTAACCACCATCCAAATTGTTTCATTTCCTTCAAATGGACTTTTTAATCGGTAAAATATCCCATGCTGAAGAATTTGTCTATAAGACTTCATAAACGCAATTTGCTCTTTTACTTGTTTAATTTCTTCCTCTTGTAATTGATTCAAATCTAGCTCATAACCAAATGTTCCAAAGTATGCTACATTGGCTCTTGTATGAAGTGGTGTTATACGAAACACTTGATGATTTGGTACGACCGATACATGCGCTCCCATAGACGATAATGGATAACAAAGTGATGTTCCATATTGGATTTTTAATCGTTCAATTGCATCGGAATCATCACTGGTCCAACACTGTGGTGCATAATATAACATACCTGGGTCAAAACGGCCTCCTCCACTTGCACAAGACTCAAATAATATTTTAGGAAATGCACGTGTAAGTCTTTCATACAATTCATATACCCCAAGAATATAACGGTGAAATACCTCCCCTTGTCTATCTGCTGGCAATGAACTACTATAACATTCTGTAATACTACGATTCATATCCCACTTAATATATGAAACTTTTGCATTGGATAATATGTTATACATCATTTCATAAATACAATCTATAACCTCTGTTCTTGTAAAATCAAGTACATATTGATATCTTCCATGGGATTGATTACGATTTGGTGTATGAATAATCCATTCTGGATGCATTCGATAAAGATTCGAATCCTTATTAACCATTTCTGGTTCAAACCATAATCCAAACTGCATACCAAGTGCTTCTATTCTATTAGCAAGTCCTGTAATTCCATTTTCTAATCGCTCTGGATTTGCGATCCAATCTCCTAATCCTGCACGATCATTGCTACGTTTTCCAAACCACCCATCATCAAGCACAAATAATTCCACACCACATTCTTGTGCACGTTTTGCAATTTCTACAAGTTTATCTTCCGTAAAATCAAAATAAGTAGCCTCCCAATTATTAATTAAAATCGGTCTAGCCTTATCTCTCCAATACCCTCTCGCTAAACGTTTCGAATACAACTTATGAAATGTTTGGCTCATATCATTTAATCCATTTTTAGAATAAACCATTACTGCCTCTGGTGTTTGAAAAGATTCGTAACGCTCTAACTTCCAATCAAATTGCGACGGATTTATTCCCACTAATACTCGTGTTTGTTCATGTGGATCCACCTCCGCTTGTATCAAAAAGTTCCCGCTATAAACAAGAGAGAACCCCATTACTTCACCTTGGTGTTCATTTGTACTACTACGTTTCAATACCATAAATGGATTATGCTCATGAGATGAATTCCCTCTCATACTATCAATTGCTTGTATCCCCTGCTCGAGTTGTCTTGTTTTGATGTGTCGTTCTCTAGACCACGCACCTGACAATTGTATCCATTCATATTCATAATCTGGCAAATCTAAACACAAACTCATCAACTGTTGGATATGAACTGCTTTTGTTCCTTCGTTTACTAATTTTACATTTCGACTCATAGCCCCATATTCAGCAAATATTGTATAGGATAATATAGCTTTGATATTTGTTACATTGTCCCTAAGTGTTATAATTAATGTTTGTGCTTCTTTTTCATCTTCCACATATGTAGCAGGAAGATTTTCTAATTCAGGCTTTCCATTCATTATTTCATGCGACTCATATACAAAATCTGAAATTCTACTTCCATTTTCTTGTAATATTTCTACGGCTGGATGATGATAATCCGTTGACCCATATACAGGAAATTCTTGTTTTATATATTCTAATGAAAATTGTCTATCATTATCATACACATAAGAACCCATTGGTCTTTGACAAGTCTCTACTAAATAAGAAAAATCCTCCTTATCTCGAATATTACTACCGCAATATAAATTGCCCAAGTGACCATTTTTTAGAATCGTCATAATATAACTCATTTTGTGATTATATAAATGAAATGTTTTTGTTTGATCATGATAAACTATGCTCATTATTATCCCTCGCTTATTTTAATTTGTATTTCTTTATTAAGTAATACTGTGATTATAAGCAGAATATCAATTCCATACTAGTTCATATTGTTTCAGATAACAGTCAAAATGTTTCCTAATTTAAATTTTAATACTATTTATTTGGTCTAACTTCTTTCGTACTTCTTCTCTATTTGTTTTTCTATACATAGACGGTGCCATACCCATATATTTTTTAAATGTTTTAGAAAATACAAGAGTGTCATAATAACCACATGACAATGCAACTCCTTCAATAGATAATTGTGTTACTATAAGTAATTCCTTGGCTCTAGACAATCGAAATTGTGTTAAAAATTCTTGTGGAGACATATTTAAGTTTAATTTGAACAATTTAAATAAATAACTTCTATTTACACATACATAACTAGCTATATCTGTCACCATGATTTTTCTAGAATAATTATTACTAATATAATTAATTGCGCGCTTTATATATATACTTTCTTTTGATTCATTATCCGTTATTTTTACCACTGCATTTTTTGTTAAAATAGAAAAAAACTGATATAACAAACTTTGTAATAAATATTCGTTGCTCGGCGAAAAATAATGATTATTTTTAAGCATTGTTAATACAATTTTTTTTAATTCCAAACTATCTTCCGACTGAAATGTCAACTGTTCACTATTCAAACCGATATCACTAATGTATTCTTTTGCACTTGTTCCACCAACTCCAACCCAAAGATAAGTCCATGGCTCTTTTTTGTCTGCTTGATAGTATGTAGATGTTTCCGGTTCAATTACAAACCCTTGACCTGCTTGTAATTCATATTTTTTATCCCCAACAATATATATACCCCTCCCACTTAAAATATAATGTATGATATAATTTGCTCTCACTGCAGGACCATAGCTATGAGAAGGTTCACATTGTGCATACCCACAAAAACACAAAAATAATTCTTTGAATTTATTCTCTGATAATTGTAGTACATATGCATCTTCCATCTTCATTCATCCTCTTATTTTTCTTATTATAAAATTTACCACTGCATTTTTCACTCCTAAAACGCTTTGGTTTACAACTACAAGAAAAGCACTACACTATAAAAGTGTAATGCCTTTTTTATAACATCTTTCCTAACTCATCTGTAGGCATTGGCTTTGCATAATAATATCCCTGCACCATATCACATCCCATATCTTTTAGCATATCAATATGTGCTTTTTCTTCCACACCTTCAGCAACCGTGTTTATTTTAAGATCGTGTGCTAGATTAAATACGTTCATAAGTACTGCTTTCGCTCTATCATTATCCTGCGCGGAGAGAAAAAAACTACGATCAATTTTTATTACATCGACAGGAATATTTTTGAGAAGTCCAAGTGAAGAATACCCCGTACCAAAATCGTCCATCGAAATAGTAAAGTTATGTTTGTGTAATTTACTAAGCATTGTCGTAAGCAATTCTTCATTTTCCATCATAATACTTTCCGTTAATTCAATCTCGATATACTCATGTGGAACATTATATTTATTACATAATTCACAAATTTCATCAACAAAATTTTCATTTACAAGATGTAGTCTAGAAAAGTTAACTGATACTTTTGGTGGTGTAATTCCGTCATCGAGCCAAACTCTTATCCATTTACAAGTTTCTTCAAACATAAACATATCAAGCTTTGTAATAAATCCATTTTTTTCAAAAATAGGAATAAATGCACTTGGATACATAATTGGAATATCTGAAGGACTCCAACGCACCAATGCTTCTGCGCCGCCAATCTTTTCATTATGCAGTAAATATTTCGGCTGCAAAAAAAGTTTAAACTCATGATTTAAAAGAGCTGATTCCATTTTACTCTCAATCTCTTGTTCTTTGAAAATGCTAATCTTGATACTATCATCATAATCTACAATTGTTTCAGTAACACTTTCTTTTGCTTTACGATGTGCAAAATTTACCTTTTCAAATATGGTTGTAATATTTTCGTTCGCATCTCTATCTAATGGTATTTTATATTGACCTGTTGGCAACTTAAAATTAAAGTCTAAGTTAAAGTTAGTTAACAATTGATTTAGAAATTTTTTTTGCATATTACGTATATTATTCAATTTTTCATCCGAGGAATAACGAAGGAAGAGAACAAACTCATCAACATTTACTCTCCCAAAAGTCTCCTCCTCATATTCTAAAATTGCATTTGTCGCTTTCGCAATTTTTTTTATTACCATATCCCCCATTTGAAAACCATATTGATCATTTATCAACTTGAAGCCAGCAATATCAAATTTTACAATAACATAAGAAGTATCTGGGTTATTTTGTAATGCTTGTTGAACATCAAGTTTAAATTTTGCAAGTGTAGATGCACCAGTAAGATCATCTACATACGCAATCCTCTCAAGCTCTTTTGCATGATTTTCATAAGATGATAATAGTTCTGAATACATCCCTGTTACATCATAGCAAACAGTAAAAATATATTGTTCTCCATCAATCGTCATCCCATATTTCAATGCGTCAAAATATTGGGTATTCTCTTTTCTTGCTTCTGCATCCTTAAAAACAAGCGTTTTCTTTAAACTCTGTTTAGAACTACAATTTTTTTGCCAATCTAAGCTTCCATCATGACATTGACAAAAAACATCTGCTACATGTCCTTCGCAAGTATCCGCAATCTCTTGATTCGTTTTCCCCATTGGGTCTATATCACTGAATTGTTTAATCCATTCTTTGAAATTCTGATTTAAATATACAATTTGGTGTTTCGAATTTCTTACACTCAGAAATCCCGGAAATGATTTTACAAATATTTCATCAAACATTTTCTTACCCCCATCTTTAAGTTATCTCTTATTCTTTCTACCCTGAACATTAATATGATCAAGGTTTATAGCAAACAACTTGATTACGTCCATTTTTTTTCGCTTCATATAGCGCAGAATCAGCTAACGTTAAAGCATTTTCAAGATTCAATGAACTTTGTTCTATAATATTCATATAACCAATACTAATAGTTATTCCATGCTCGATTTTCATACTTTCAGTTGAAACACGTATTTGCTCTAAAATCTTTGCTTGTTCCTCTAAAGAACAGTCCCAAATAAATGCTGAAAATTCTTCTCCTCCATAACGATAAAATTTGATCTTGTGTTGTGCTTCAAAAGTAAGCAATGTTTTACCAAAAACATGAAGTAGTTCATCTCCCACGGTATGCCCATATCGATCATTATATTCTTTAAAATGATCAATGTCGAGCAAAATGGCACAACAAGGCATTGGAATTCGTTCTTCTCTAACCGCACCAAATAATTCAATCATTTTTCTTCGATTCTTTAAACCTGTTAATATATCTGTTTCACGCTCATAAATAAGATTTTTTTCCAATTCGAAAGCAGTCAACTTTGTCTGTTGCATAAGATATCCAACAAAAGAACCTATACTAAGAATACATACACAATTCATTGCATCCACTAAAGCCAAATTAGTTCCCTTTAAATACAATGCTAAAACAAAATGTATGATTAAAATTGAAATCAAAAAGAAAAGTTTTCTATAAAAATAATCAATATAAACGATTGGTACAATACAAAATGCAACGATCAAAACGGTAGCTCTATGATCTGGTGAAGCAACCACACTCAACATAATAGCAAGAGCACTACCAGTACTTAGTGTTATGTAAAGCGCTATTAGCGGATGTTTATCTAGATATCCTTTTTCACACAGAATAGATATAGTAAGAAGAACAGCCATAGAAATCAAACAAGTAATGATTCTACTTGAAGAACGTGCAAAAAAAGGGCTTACAAGAAGCGGCACCAATAAAACTATGGTAGAAATTCGAGCAATTCCCATAGCCATAGTTTTATTGTATTTATTAACTTCATTTTGGTTTTCTTTTATTCGTACTTTATCATTTTCATTTAATGTGATTGATTTTTTTAAGAAATTCATATTTTCTCCATATTAATTGTTTCTTTTTATAAATACTTACAATGTATTTTACGATTAATTAATTCTACTACATTTTCCAAATTTTTTCTATCTCTTCTTTTATTATTAGGTACTATTTACCTCTAATAATTTATTGCAAATACCAAAATACAATATAAACAATTAAATTTATCTATCTTGATGTTATACCGAACTCATCATTTTACACTGGATATTTTCTTCCACAAAAAAACACCTATCAACTTTTTATAGTTAATAAGTGTTTTTCGTGCATATTTAAAACGCTACTTCCATTCCTTCCAAATGTCAGGACAAAATCCAACACTGGCTTGCTTCCCATTTCTTACAATTGGTGTTTTTAATATTTGTTGATTCTCTAATATCTTCTCTTCTTTCTCATCATCTGAAATATACTGAACTAAAGCTAATGCATCTTTGTCCTTGCAATTTGGATCAATCATACCGGATAATCCAATCGCTTGTTTGATACTATTAAATTCTCCTCTACTCAAACCTTTTTCTTTTATATTGATAAATTGAACTTTTATATTACGTTCTTTAAAATATCTTTGAGTTTTCTTTGTATCAAAGCATTTTGTTGTACCAAATATTTGTATATTCATATATGTTCCCCCTTCGACTTGTGTGTAAAGTATAATAATATTTTAAAAGGAAAAGAGGTGAATTTTGCAATTTTAATCCATTTATTTCAATTTGTATAATTCAAATGTTGTAAAATTTTCTCTATTGTCTTCTAAATTTTCATAAATCATCTCAAGTCCATAAAGTTCACCAGCATTTTTTCTACATAATACCGCTATGCTTTCTTCTAAACGTCCTTCTGATAAGTATCTTGCTGCAATCGCAGTATCTTCTACTTCCACTTCTCTTAAATTGGAGAAATAGTTCAATCTATTAGCTTGTGTTTGTTTTAATGCTTGCTCGTGAGAAGCTATTGCCTTTAATTCTTCTATATCTACTTCTTTTCGTTTAAATAGACAATGATGAATATGTAATACTTGAGTTTCTATAGATACCAACTCAATCCCTTCTACTGCTTCCTCTGTTTCTTTTACAATTCCTGCAACTGAGTTTTTTGTAGCTACTACTGCATAATCAATAGTTCCTTCTAATAGTGCGTTTATAACCGGCTTTGAATTTATAAGTGGAA
The DNA here is from genome assembly GCA_051653625.1 of Lachnospiraceae bacterium. Taxonomy (GTDB): domain Bacteria; phylum Bacillota; class Clostridia; order Lachnospirales; family Lachnospiraceae; genus SFDP01. Next base: position 27,231 of record JBOFWM010000075.1, on the reverse strand, counting down.
CAAATTCTACTTGTTCCATTTGTAATCTTTCTGCTATTTGACGTGCTGCCTCTTCGGAATTGCTTCCAATCGCACCCTGATAGCCTATTCTTAACATGTCGTATCTCCTTTAACATCTGATCCATTCCACTGCTTTTCTGACTTGCTAATCCAAAGATTTGCAACTAAATCTCCTTGTACATTGATAGATGTAAATGCCATATCTAATAATCGGTATATTGCTGAAATTGGTCCCATCAAATCAAATGGTAATCCATACATCGATAAAAATGATGCTCCCAATACAATACCTCCTCCTGGAATTCCAGGCGCTGCCATATTAATTAAAGTAGCCACAAATGCCATACTAATTAGCGTTCCTAGCGATAATGATAATCCATAAAAATCGGATACAAAAATTGCAAGACAACAAAAAGATGCTGCTCCACCGCACATATTTATAGTACACCCTAATGGAAGTGTAAAGTTACTAATGGACTCTGGCGCCCCTAGATCATCAATACTTACACGAATTGTTGTAGGCAACGTTGCTGCCGAACTAGTTGTAGAAAGCGTCATCATCAAAATTTTCCCACATGCAGCTAAAAGTCTCTTAGGACTTATTTTCGTAAATAGAATTGTAGGAAGAAACATAACCACTATGTAAACCAAAATACAAGCAAGCCAACAAGTCAAGATGTATTTCCCAAGTGCTGTAAAAATTCCAGCTCCATATTCCGCTACCGAATATGCCATTAACGACATAACACCGATTGGTGAAACTTCCATTACAAAATCTAATACTTTAAATATTACGTCTGATGCACTATTAATCAATGCTCTAACAGGCTGTGCTTTTTCTCCTACTGCTACAATTGCAATAGAAAGTAACATAGTAAAAATGATGGTAGGCATAATTTGTCCATTTGCCATTGCCGATACAATATTATCTGGTACAACATTTATTAGAAATCCAGATATCGTTGTATTTGCCAACTCCCCTTCCCAAAGAGGTTGATTCTCAAACACAACACCAAGTCCTGGTCTTAATACATATGCAACTCCTAAGGATACTGCAAATGAAACTAAAAACATGATTGCATAAATCACTACTGTTTTTACCCCAATTCTTTTTAATGTGCCTGGACTTGCTATATTGATAATTCCACCTGAAACAGCACAAAATAAAACAGGAATAATCAACATTTTAATAAGTTTTAGATATACATCTCCTAAAACTTTCGTTTGAATCGAAAACTCTGGTACTAAAAATCCAAGTAGAATACCTACTCCAAAACCAATTGCTACACGAAGAAATAAATTCCCCTTTTTCATAATAAATGACATATCACTTTCTCCCTCTGTTGTATTTTCTATAGCATATTATACTATAAGATTTTACATGATTCTATCTTTTTTTATACATACCTTTTACTTAAAAAGAAAAGTCTAACAACTCAAATACAATTTATTGAACAAAGCCTGCTAATAATACTTGTGCATTTTACTATATACAAAAGCCTAACCCCCAAAATCAAGAGTTAGGCTTTCACTATTTTCTTACTTTTTAAAATTGTCGACAAGACGTTTTACTATTTCGGGATATACCCAACTACTTAATTCTCTGTTTAAAATTTTATATTCATCACCATTATCCCACCACATATAAGCAATATTACTTCTTCTTGCTTCTTTTGTGAAAAAATCTATCCATTCAAGGCGTTCTTCTAAATTATTTTTATCTGCGCAAGCAAATTCTGTAATAACAACAGGTATACCTTTTTTTATAAAATTCACCTCAAGCGTTTTCATAAGGGAATCAATTCCCTCTGTATCCTCTTGTTTATTAACATCCCAGCTATTACTTCCCTCTTTATCTTGGGTAAAATGATAAGGAATATAAGCATGAATACTAACAATAATTTTATTGTCTTTTGGTATTATTAAATCTTTTACAGCCTCTTCTTTACCAGAATTGCCATAAGTACCAATCATTAAATATCTAGTTTTATTGTAGCCTTCTCCACTACGCACCGTTTCAACAAATTTGTTGTTCAAATGATTTACGAATTCCCGTTCTTCCTTCGTTCCGCCCCCCCATTCTAAAAGAGTACCTATGCTTCTTGGCTCGTTCATGCCTTCAAAAAAAAGCTGTTCATTATAATTTTCAAAATTTTTGCTAATCTGTCTCCACACATTACAAAGAGTATCTGTTATCTGCTCATTGTTTTGATTTGCTAAATCCATCCATTTTTCATGATGCGTGTTAATTACAACACAAAGCTCAGCAGTTATTGCATAATCTACAACCGCGGTTACTCGGGCCAACCATTCTGGATCAATGGTTCCATCTGCCAAAAGATGGTCTCCCCAGCTTATAGGTATTCTAACACTGTCAAACCCTGCTTTTTTTATTGCCACAAAATTTTCTGCAGTAATTAAAGGATTCTTCCATGCAGTCTCATATTCTTCAATGGTGGCATTTGGCAACCAACTAGATATATTATAAACATCTAAAGAATTTCCAATATTTATCCCTGCCCCTAAATGATTTATAATAGCAATAACTTTGTTATCGTGATAAAATTTTATTCCTACTCTACCTAAAATCAAAAAACAAAAAACTAGTAGCAAGAGTATGTTTCTTATTTTTTTCATACAACTGTACTTTCTTCACCAAAAAGATTACTCCATGATAATGCTGTCCACTCATGGATAAATATTCGCTTGTTTTTATCAGCATCAATTTCCTTCATATTATTCACTTGATATAAATATTTGCCTTCAGCATTTCTATTCACTATAGTACATTCTAAAACAACATTAAGTTTTTCGTCAAGAATTAAAGATAGTTTTTCTTTCGCTACCTCTGTATTTTTCACTGATACAAACAAAAAGTTAAAGTCTAATAGCTCCCACTCATTTCCTTCTGTATCCTTAATATGATTTTTAGGTTTTACACGCGGCAAAGCTCTACCAAGGAAAAAGTTTTTTACTACACGTTTAGAAATATTTATTCTTAAATCGTCAAAACTACCACTAGAATGGTCAATGTTTTGCGGCAAAGTTGGAACTCTATCATATAACATTTGTAGGTATTCTTCATAGCTATCTAAAAACTCAATAATGGAAAAAGCATATTTCCAATCCTTATATCGATCACTTACATGTACTACTTTTCCCTTTATTTGTACACAATAACGATCGCTCTTTATTTTTAAAGTTATTAACTCATCTGGATCAATAAAAATTGGCTTATCCATAATTAGAGAAATTCCCGTTTCCGATAAATCGTTTGTTTTACACTGATATATTTCGTTTTTAGTAATTATCGTACAATCAGCCATTACTGAAGCACGCTCTGTTTTTCTTAAAATATTTCTACCTAGAATAAAAAATACGCACATAAGTAATGTAAACAAGTTGTAAAGTAACCAAAACAAAACAATTACCGGTCCTATTGTTCCCGATTCTAACATCATTCTAATACAATTAATACTACCGATTAATGATAAAACAGACAATATAGCAAACGGTAATAAAAATACAACATTTCCATTGAATTTGCTTTTGGATTTTGCTTTAGATTTATCGGTAACCTTAAACTTTTTCATTGTAATGCAAAAGGTTTCTAGTAGGACCGGGAAAAGTAAAAAGGGGAAAAGTACAGTTTCATAAATTCCAGTCCATTTTGTAGTACGCAAGTTTGCACTAAGCTTGCTTAAAACTATGTTACTACTAACATACATTGGCAACCAAAACAATAGCACTTCTCCAAGTGTGCATTTTAAAACCATGTAACCAAATACACTAAAAAGTATTGGACTTAAAAAATAAATTAAACGTTTAAAAGGAGAATACCAATATTGCATACTCGCCCAATAACTTAATTTTTGGCTTAAAGTCATATCCTTTGCAAACCAAACACCCATTTTTCTATTTGTAGAAATAACTCCTCGTGCCCAACGAATACGTTGATCTATAAGACTTTGCAAATCGGTAGGAGATAAACCTGAAGCAAGCACTTTATCAATAGCTATACAAATGTATCCCTTACGTTGAATAAGCATACCTGTTGCATAATCCTCAGTAATACTTCCAGTATAAAAACCACCAATATCTACTATTGCTTGACGTGAGATAACGGTATTAGAACCGCCGTAAATTACACTGTTAGACTTATTTCTTGAAACCTGAATATCTTTGTAGAAATAATCCTGCTCATTTGGTATCCTTGCTTCTGAAAACAAATTAAACTGAAATAGATCAGGGTTATAGAATGACTGTGGTGTTTGTACAAATCCAATGTGAATATGCTCCTTTTCTTCCTTTCCTTGGTTCTTTATTTCCTGTCCAATAAAGTAAGGTATTGTTTCTAAAAGAAATTTACTTTGAGGTATCATATCTGCATCAAGTGTTACAATATAAGGAGAGTTTGTTTGTGCCATAGCATTGTTTAAATTCCCAGCCTTTGCCCCCACATTATTCGGCCGATCAAAATATTCAATACCCATTTTTTTTGCTAGAGCACGCATGCTAGGGCGTCTATTATCGTCGCAAAGGTAGATATGCACCTTGCTTTTATCAGGGTAGTCCATATGCAAGCAACCATTTATCGTTTTAAATAACAACTCTTCGTCTTCGTTATAGGTTGCAATAAAAACATCAACATGTGGGTAGCTCTCTTGCGGAATTACAGGCAATTCATACGTTTTAATGTCACGCAAATGAGCATAATGAATTAAGGCTTCAAAGAAACCCAAAAATTCTACTACGAAAAGCGACATCCCTGCAATGATAGAAACAACACCATATTCAAAAGGTATTGTTTTAAATAGTCTCCACAGCAAATAAAGTATAGTAAAGAAAACATAGATGTAAAAAAAAGTTTGCTTTTTTGCTTTCGAAGTTGTTGATGAGTGATTCTTTAATTTTATTTTCTTATTTTTCATTGATTAACTCCTATTAAATTTAGCATAGAGCCATCGCTTATAAATTGATACTCCTGATCTAGTGTGTATAATATTTTAGAATTGCAAATTTCTGCACTTTCTATAATAATCTCATCTGCTTGTTTTGCAGTAACTATAGCAAACTTGGGCGCAAGCGATAAAAACAATTCGTCACTTGCTCGGTTAGCTCTTCCATGATGTGCTACATGATATAAATCAACATTTTTTATGTTAAACTTCATAAGTTCTTCACTGCGCTTACGCAAGCAATCTCCCGCAAAGAACATTTTTACCTTATTATGCTGTACAAAAACTGCAAGAGAAGTGTTGTTATCATCCTTATATTGTTTTTCTAAAGGCGGGTAAACAACTATTTGCATCTGTGAAACATAAATTTTTTTTACATTTGTTGGTTTGTAAACGGTGATTTTTTGACTTTCTAGATAACTTTCTAGATCTATAGATAAATCAGTTGTTCTACCTATATAGCTTTGCACAACCATCTGAGTACTTATATTTTGAACTATATATTTTACTCCTCCAATGTGATCCTTATCATTGTGCGTTAATATAATATAATCTAATTTTTCAACACCTTCTTTTTTTAATACATTTAGAATATGTTCTGCATCAACTTCTTCTCCAGCATCAATTAAAACTGCATTATTTTGTTGTATTAGTAAGGTACAGTCTGCATCATTTTGAGTTTTAATAAAAACAACTCTTAAATCTTCTTTCGCAGTAAAAAATGTCTTAAAGTCAGCACCTATCTCCATAGAAATAGTAAATAAGACACCAACAAAACACATTATTAATAGTAAAGGAGCAATTTTTTTCATGTTAAATAATTCACCTCTTAATCTTTAAAAAAGTTAAATGCTTCATCATTAAAATTATGTGGATAAACTTCTATTATTAGATATTCACTATCACAATTTTTTATAAATTCTTCCACGTTGTAATCCTCTTGATCAGATAAAGACCAAATCATATCAATTTCACTACAAACAACAGACATAAAACAAGCTACTGGTGAAAAATAACTATCTCTAACCACGCTTACACTGGGAGCATCTGATTTATTATAATTAACAATACGGTCACTATCTGAAATAGTATTTATATACATATTATTTATTGGAAGTGTGTATATTTTTTCTAATTGTAAAATAGCAGGATTAGTAAATGCCTCTGTAAAATTACCTGATAAAGTTTCTTCCTTTTTGTTTTGATTTCTACTCCAAGATAAATTTGTGTCATACTTTGGCCATAAAAAGTTGTAATCATCTAACCCACTATATGTAACACCTGTTTTTTGCCCAAAGGAGCCTAACATAGATTGTTCAAAAATATAACTGTTAAAATTATCTTCCTTTAAGTAAAAATCATTAGGATCCCAGTTATCACCGTAGAGCTGATCAATTTTATTAACTATAGCTTGCGTTGCATATAAAGCAGCAAGAGGTGTCCAGTGATGGTCAGTTTTAAAGAAAAGTTCCTCTTGCGCTTTCCCTGATTCCTTCATAGTTATACTTAAATCTAAATAGGGCACATTATAGTAAGACAGCCACATTAAAAATGTATCTACTCTAGAATTTGCATTGTTAACAGGTAAATCTTCCATATTCTCACCACTACCCGGCAAAATTTTAAAGGGTGTTGCTACAAACAATGTTTTGATACCCTTGCTTTCTGCATATTCAAAAGCTTTTTTAACTCTTTTCGCATATTCTTCAACGTCATCATTGCTTGCTTTCCAAATAGAACCATAATAAAGCATACCATTTTCATCTTTTATGTAGGAAAAATTATTAAACTCTTTTTTATCCAATAATTTTTGCAAATATCCATATCCTTCAATAAAGTTCATTCTACCAAGTAAATTTGTGTTTATTTCATCGTCAACACTTTCTATAAATGGCGCTATTTCCTTAGCTGATGAAACATTAAAACTCTCTCTTATAGCAGTAATTATTTCATATCCATTTACTTTTATATTAACGACACTATATCCTAGCCAAAATACTAGTAACAAAATAGCAAACATATATTTTCTTATTAAAAATGTTTTCAAGTAATTCACCTTTCTTTAAAAATTGAAATAGATAAATGGATTATAGCCGCCGCTTACAAGATATGTTACACAAATTACAGCGCCAAAAAGTATCACCACTGGATATAATATATTTATAACAACAGCAATTTTACCAATTTGCTGGTTTTTTATCATTAAGTTTATGTTATTTGCAATTGGTGTGGAAAAAACAATTCCTAATATAAAATAAATACCATAATCTTTTAACAAAAATGCTACTAACCTATTTGAAAAAGTATTATTATTTAACCCAAACATATATTTAAAATATTGCCCTGCTAAGTATAGATTTTCAGCCCTAAACATGGTCCAGCCTATTACAACAACAAACATGGTATAAATCCACATTAAAAATTTATGCTTGTTATCTTTTGCATAACCAAAAAATCGCTCTGCAATTTGAAAAGAAAAATGCCATAAGCCCCAAAAAACAAATGTCCATTCTGCTCCATGCCATATACCAGTAATAAACCAAACAATAAATAAATTTCTAATTACATGGTCTTGGTTTTTCACTCGATTACCTCCTAATGGAATATACAAATATTCCCTAAACCAAGTGGTTAAACTAATATGCCAACGTTGCCAAAACTCTTTCATAGAAACAGCTACATACGGATAGTTAAAGTTTTCATCAAATTTAAAACCAAACATTAACCCTAGCCCAATTGCCATATCCGAATACCCTGAGAAGTCGAAATATATTTGCAAGGTGTAAGCAATGGCACCTATCCAAGCCAGTAGAACTGGAACGTTATACACATCTCTACCATAAGATGCATAGGCAAAAATCGTATCCACAACTATCGCAAAATTGTTCGCTAATAAAACCTTTTTACACATTCCAACAGTAAAGCGCGCCGCTCCTTGGCTTATATTTTCGAAACTGGATTTTCTTTTTAAAATTTGCTTTGCGATAGAGTTATATCTAACAATAGGTCCTGCTATGAGCTGTGGAAAGAAAGCAATGTATAGTCCTACAAAGAAAGGGTTTTTCTCGGCAACTGTTTTTTCGTAATATACATCAAACACATAACTTAAAGCCTGAAATGTAAAGAAGGAAATTCCAACAGGTAATACTATTTGAAGTTGAAATAGAACTTCGCCTTCTACAGATTCATAAATATTACGTATTATAAAATTTAAATATTTAAACAAAAATAAAATTCCTAAATTAACAACGGTGGCAAAAATCATATAGGCTTTTTCATGAGATTTTGAACCCGAGGATTTTTTCACCTTTTCCTTACTTATAATAAAGCCCATTGCCCAATTCAGTATTATAGAAAACACCATCAACAAAACATTTATAGGCTCGCCCCAAGCATAAAAAAACAAACTTGCCAAAAGTAGCCAAACATTTTGCAATTGTCTTGAAAAACTAAGTAGATAGTAAACACAAAATACTACTGGAAAAAAGTAAAAAAGAAATACTACGCTTGAAAACAACATATTTACTTGTCCTTTCTATCTTTTTCGCCAAGATCTTGCTTCTCTATTTTGCTTTTTACATATTTATAGTAAAGTAATATCGTTACAAAAGAAACGCAAGCTACAATTCTAATGCTCCATATCCAAATAGGATGATCAATCTGTACTAAAAAATATTGTATCGGTAAATTCACTTCCGAAAAATTCGTTGGCAAATCCACATATAATAATAAAAACATATTCCCTCCCAATACTACTTTTTGTAAGCGACAAATACTGCCGGAATCAACATAGCAAATAAAACCACCAATAATATCCAATCCGTGTAATGAGCAGCCCCTGTATCTCTAGTTGCCGATATCTCTAACTTACCAATAAGCTTTGCCATATTTCTACCGTGATTAATTATAGAATTTTTTATTCTATAAATTTCTTCTTCGTAGTATGTAGAATTTCGATACAAAACCCCTTCTTCCCCTTCAATATCATACAAACTTATTTGACTTCCACCAACACTATATTGTGTATCGTTAAGATCCCATCTTTCCCAATCACGTTTTATAGAATCCCCTAAATACAAAACAATATTATCTATTTTATTTAAGATTTTTTCTTCCCCTAAAGGACCGTTTCTAAGCTCTATATACCGGTCTTCTAATTTACGTATAAAGTCGCTATCCGTGCATAACATGTCAAACCATGGCTTAGTTTGAAAAGCAAGTGTATCTAACTGTACTATCTCATACTTATTATTATCCATTGCTCCATCAAAGTCCCAAACAGGACCCATATTTAATTTACCGCCAATATCCTTATACATATATGTAGAATTATTTCCAGCATCATAATTTATAAAAAATTCATTTAATATAAAATAATCTACAAAACTATCTACATCAATAACGTCACTGTATGAAGCAAACCTATTATTATCAGTAGAATAAAGTATTGTTTCAATAGTATTTATATCTTTTTCTACATAACTAACAGTAGTAGATGTTACATCATACTTGCTAGGATATATTAAAGAAATATATTCTTTATAGTTACCAACTAAATTACCATAAGTATTTAAAATTGTTGCATTTTTATCAAATCTATCTCTTCTTATTATATAGCTGCTTGAATACGAATTTTCTGCTGATTTTTCAATATCAACTCTATCTACGCCTTGTCTAATGTTTTCAAGTAACAAATATAGTCCATCGTATCTAAGTCCATCTTCCGTTTTCATAAAAACCTCGCAGTATCTACTATCTGGAGTAAATTCTAAAATTTCACTTGCAGTGCTGTATGCTAAATAGTTTCTAATTAAGCTATTGTCTGACATACTTCCATTTAAAATCCATTCGTGCTCTTCTCCCATGTTTAAGATATCAACCTCATTATTTTGTCCAGATGCTGTAATGGTTTTTATCAAATACTGCCCCTTTTTATAAATAGAGGATGAGTTACCACGACGTTTAATTTTTATTTTACTTGTGGACTCAGGAATATCTAACATTGAATTAATACCTGTATCACTATTATATACATATATATTTCCTTCAACATAAGGCTCTACGCCTTGAATATCATGAAAAAGCCAATCCTCTAAATCGAAATATGTATTTACTGGCGGCTCAACGTTATATGTATCAATAACAACAATTGGAAGATGTGATGTAAATTGTTGATTTACAATAAATGTCTTATCCGAAAAAGATATATTAACCAATGGATCTTGTGAAATTTCTGCCTCTGATAAATCAATATTATAGCTATTTTTTTTACTTAAACTATGGGTGTAGTTCATCAAAAAATTTCCAGTAAAACAAACTACTAATATGGTAGTAATAGAAATTAAACTTATTCGTTTTGTGTTTAGCATATAGTCACCATTTTCACCTAAATATTTAATGTAAACTATCTATTAATTTCATCATTTTGACAAACAATATTTACACTTGTAGCATTTGTATTTTTGAGTAAATAATTGACTATATCTCCATTTTTTCTTGCAGAATGAAGTATTTTTTCGTTGATTTCATATATTATTTCACTATTAATGCCGTTAGAATTTTCTAAACGCAACTTTGCATTTCCATTGAAAACTTGTGAAACCACTTGCTGTACTTCTTCAGAATTTCTCGCAGTACCATGTATTATAAGAATATATCTTTCGTTGTTTTTTACAAAACCTAATATCAATAAAAACAAGAAAATTACACTGCTACCTATACCTGCGATTAAAAACTCGCTTACACCGCAACAGATTCCATTAGCTATACACCAAAAAATATAAGCAGTATCTCTAGGATCTTTAATGGCAGTTCTAAAACGCACAATACTTAAAGCACCAACCATACCAAGGCTAAGTGCAATATTGTTACCAATTACACTCATAACCAATGTTGTTACTAACGTCAACATTGCTAACGAAACATTAAATCTAGGACTATAACTAGTACCTGAATGTGATACCATATAAGAAACAAATATTACAGCCGCCATTAGTGATGCAACTGCAAAGTTCAATAAAATATCTTGCAATGTTAAAGCTCCTGTGCTTGTAACTAAAAAATCAAAAATCTGTTCTTTCATTCATTAACCTCCAAAAAATTAGTCACTCTGTAAAGTAATACTCCTAGCAGCACAATATTTACTAATAGAACTTTGAGGATATTCATGCAATGCAAGCATATCTTTTATATAGCTTAGTAAAAAATTGTTATACTTAACCTCTAGGGTAACACTGTCAAACAAAGTAACATTATTCATTATTAAATTTTCATCAAATAGATTAAAATTTGACTCACTTGCACGCAAATTTTTATCTATGGTAATTCTAATATCATTTATAGGAGAAACAAAGGCAGTGCGGTCGTATTCCACAACACAAGCCGGTCTATACAACTTGGTGGTAAGCCTACCATATAACTCCTTAGTCAAATCATTCTCTATTTCCATCAATGGAGAAAAATCTCCGTAACACAGTTTTAAAGCTGTCGCTTTATCTAAGGTTACACTTCTTTTCAGTTGAAGGTCACCTTCTTTTGCTTTTATCTCTAGCTTTGCAAATTGAGCATTGGGTGGATATACCCGCAGCCTAATTTTTCTTCGTTGATGGTAGCCATCAACTTTATCATAAAAATCACTATTATCTATAGTATCAAAATAAAGTGAGCGTACCCTATAGCCATCCTCACTATTACCATGACTATCCTTTTGCAAAATATATTGTAGCTTGTGCTGCATTTGCTTTGCTAAAATCAAGTCTAATCCATATTTTTTCTCACATCGCAAGGTTTGAAGTAATTTAGTCAAATTTTCACCAACTTTTAATTATTTTATTTTAGTAATATTTAATACAATAAATGCTCAACCACCTTTTGTAGCATTCCTTCCGGTACGGGCTTCACTAAAAATTCCTCCACTCCCATCCGGCGACTCTCTGCCCAAAAAGCATCTTGATCAGAAATCCATAAAAGTGGCAGATCTTTTTTATAATTTTTAATTTTTCTACAATCGTTCATGCCCTCCGCACCATCCAGTACAACTACGGCAAGATCACAAGGTTTGTTCTGTATAAGATATTCCGCAAGCTGTACACCAGGCGTTCTATCCCATAAGCCTGAAAACACCACAACCTTGCCGTAAAAACCAAGTGTCACTCTTAGTTCTTCTGAGTTTTCATGACAACACAACGCAATGTTCATATTGATTCCCCCTGTTATTTTTGATTGCATCTAAAGCTGCAGCAATCTCTTCTTCCTTGCAATCTTTTGTTAAAAATTTTACTACGTTTAAATTGCAGGCAATAACAGAAAACAGTTTATCCTCACTCATCCACACGACAGGTATAGCAGGAGCATAGTCCTTTATTGTGATGACTAACTCCATACCTACCGCTCCATCTATTGCTACCCAAAATGCATCATAGAAAAGTGCTCCTTGCAGTGCATGTAGCGATGCTTTATCACCCCAAATATCTATAATTGGAATATCTTCAGCCACTGCGGACACAATCCGATTGCGCATGCGATCAGCTTTATTCATTGGTGTGCAAAGTGCAATTCGTAGCATCATTTTCTCCTTTATTTGAAGTATTTTCTCTATAATCAAGATGAAATATAAAATAAAATATTCTTAAAAAGTGCAACAAAAAACTAGGCATTTTTTGAAAGTCTAGTAATATTTACAAATTAGCATTTGGCTAAAAATTTTTCAAGCAAACTTGTTCGAACTGTCTTTAACTTGTCGAAGTTGTAACTCTAATCATTAAATTTTATGATATAATCATTATGGATTATTATGTATATATGGAGGTAAACAGATGAATATTGCCATTATTGAGGATTTACAGGAGGACAGTGAACTACTCCTTCGTCTCTTAACAGAATATATGAAACGATATAATTTCACACCGAAAATTATGTGTTTCCAAAGTGGAGAAATATTTTTAACTGCCGGCCCAGAGCAATTTGACCTTTGCTTTATGGATATTTATATGAACGGAATCACAGGTGTTGAGACAGCTGAACGACTGCGGGTAATTGCACCCGATTGTCTGGTTATTTTTTTGACCAGTAGTACTGACTACATAAATGATGCCTTTCGCCTACGCGCATGGCGATATGTACTCAAGCCAATCACAATGGAACGACTATACGAGGCGCTTCCAGAATGTATCGAACAGACACAGCTTTTTAAAAGACAATTGAGCGTTATGATTAATCGCAGAATGATGGAGCTTTCTTTTTCAAGTATTTACTATATCACCACTGCTGGACGATGTATTGAAATTCACGGAAAAGATATTATTCTGACAACAGGAACACAGACCACCTTTGAGGAGCTAGCAACACCACTGTTGGAGGACTATCGTTTTTTCGCCATTAGTAAAGGTGTGGTTGTAAACTTCAATTACGTAGAATCTATGAATAAAACTGATGTATTGATGGTAAATGGAGCTTTGCTTCCTATCAGTCGCGGAAAACAAGCAGAAGTATCCACGGCTTTTGTACGCTTTCGATTTGAACAACGATAAGGAGGATTTTTATGAAACAAGTTTTACTAATTCTATGGATGATAGTTTTACTACTTGGACATGCTATACCAATATGGGCTGCAGAAAATAGTGCCTCATCAACTCCAATTGTACCAGAATCACCGAACGACCTACCAGAAATCACCACAATCTTTAACAAAGATTTGCTAACACAAAATCGTGTACTGAGTTATGGAGACACCGCCGAATTAGACGATATGGAAAATGCACTTACTAGTTCCTTCCAAACTATGGCCGGTCTTACCGATGACGACCAAGAGGCGCTGCTTGTGGTGGATCGCATAGAACTTGGAACTATTGATGTATTTAAGCCAGGTGCCTATCCAATCACGGTGATTTTGAAACTCCATGAGGATTATATTAATAACTTTACAATTTCAGATGAAACACGCACACTACACTTTTACATATATGTTACAAACAAAGATGATATTTCGCTTCTATTTATTTCCTCGACAACAGTTCGTATCCAATACGAAATTATAAACGGCCAGGAGAATTTATCGTTATGGTATGCTGTCACCGAGTCTGGAACCGAACCCGATTCCGAAACATGGCAGCTTTGCCCTACAGATGGACTATGCATTCTCAACCTAGATAGCCTTTATATCTACCGAGAGAAACTAACAACCGATCAGGAGTATTGGTTTCAGCTTCGTAGCACGGATGCTACTTCCAACATTATCCGCATTAATCTGAATGATCTGCCTAACAGCTCTGACGGCAATTATATGGGGGGTGACAAAGATGGCAATGATAACGATGATAGCACCATAGTTCCACCTCTGATACAAAAGCCTCCATTGCCTCCTTCTGTCAGCAGTGAAAATTCCACCGAAAATAACAATGATAGTAAACCCTCGGAGCCTGAAACACAAACTCCAACTATTCCACCTGAAAGTAACGCTGAAACTTCGAATGATGTAGACAGCATTCCTACGATAAAACCAGTTTTTAAAACAGATTTACCGGATGATGAACAGATACATAGCGATTCACAGAACTACGAAAAGGTGGACGGCGATACCTTAACCATCAGTGGGGCAAGGCTTGCTTGGTTAATACAGAGAAACTCGCCTTTTATCCCCTTTGGTTGGAACGAGATTTCCTTATCTATTCCTACAGAGGTACTCTCTGCGCTTTCCCTTTCTTCCAATGAAATGCTTTCCCTAACATTGACTAAGGAAAGCAACCTTTCGTTTACCATTACACTAATGGTAAACGAAAGGCAAATACAAGAGCTTGGTTCAACTGTTGTCCGATTGCCAGCATCAGAACCACAGGGTAGGTACACACTTTCTTTTGATGAAGTACCCCTTTCCACCTCAATCTCTTTTGAAAATGGCTTCGCTGTATTTACTATTAATCAAACTGGGTACTATCAATTAATTGAAGACACAGAATTAGAATCTACACAGATCCCAATTCAATCGACAGAGGATGAAGAATTTCCACTTCCTTTTCCCGAAAAACGAAATTTTCTCCCTTCAATATTAGCAGGAATCATCATGCTAACCGGTAGTATATTCTTATATTGGAGGAAACGTCTATGATTTGGATAGATAAACACAAAAGAACACTACAAACGATACTACCAATCCTACTTGCAAGCTTGTTATTTTCCCAGTTACTAGGACACCTTTACCGTCATGATAACAAATATACTGATGACAGCTTACAGCCCATTTCCGGCCTATTGGTACTGGATGAATCTGATTTTGTAAATTCCAAGATCTATTACCTTACACAAGGCTGGCAGTTTTACCCTGGCGTACTACTAACTCCACAGGACTTTGCCAATTGCAACACTCCTGATGCCTATATGCAGACAATCTCCATCGGCAAAACCAATAATTTCAATCTGCATAACTTAAACTCCACGACTGGTGGTAGTGCTACCTATCATCTTACCCTTGCGCTACCGGATAAGGAAACAATTTATTCTCTTGTGCTAGCGGAGATTTTTTCCAGCTATCGCCTGTACATAAACGGTGTAGAAATATCCTCAGTGGGTGTACCAGAAGCAGCAGGTTTCACCGAACTGGTTTCACGGAAAACAGTGACCTTTTCTACTAGTGGTAATACTGAACTGTTAATTGCCGTATCCAACCGTTCTCACTTTTATGATGGCATGACCTATCCACCAATTTTTGGATTGTCTGAAGCTGTCTCGCATCTAGAATCAACGAGGCTTATTTTGGGTGTAATTACTTTTGTACTCTCACTCCTATGTACTATACTGTCGCTATATCTTCTGGTTGCATTCCGTGGACGGCGGGATCCTAAAATCACTTGGTTTTTTTATTCATCCATTTGCATTACAATTACCTATTTATATCCTTTATTGTTTCATTCGGCTGAGATATCACCAAGTCTCTGGTACGGAGTAGAGCTACTTGCAATTTACGGTAGTTATTTCTTTGCTGTAATGCTGCAAAATGAAATCTGTGGCATAGAGCCAATGCCCAAGAAAATATCCAGAGTAATTCTTGCTGTATTCTGTGCATTTGCACTATTTTATGGTTTGCTACCAATCTATACCGTATGGCTTATCAAACTATTTGGTGTTGCCTCCACTATAATAAAAATTCTCACTATGGCTTATTTACTTTTCTGTGCCATTCAGGCTTCCCTACGGGAACAACCAAGTAGTCGCCTTCTACTATTTTGCACCACCGCCTTTGGTGTATCCATTCTGTATGATCGTTTATATTCTGGTTGGGAGCCGATTTGTGGTGGCTGGCCCATCGAATACGGCTATGCCGTACTGATTTTAGGATTTAGTATGATCTTATGGCAAGATTTATCAGAAGGCTACCTCTTTAAGCTCACCTTTGCGGAAGAAAAACGGCAGTTAACACGTCAGGTAGCAATTCAAAAGGCTCACTATCTAGAGCTTACAGATAAAATAGAGGATACTGTGCGGATGCGCCATGATGAACGGCACCATTTACAAACACTTTATAGCATCTATGAAAACAAAGACTATGACCGTTTAGGTAAATATCTCTCCGACTATGTACTGACCTCCATTCCAAATTCCCGTACAGTACTCTGTAAAAATATGATTGTAGATAGCATTCTACGTTATTATGAAACATTGTGCCAACAAGAGAATATTATATTTAGTTGCTCCACTACATTGGCACCGAATCTTCCAATCCCTGATGTAGAGTTGTCTATTCTTTTTGGTAATCTACTAGAAAATGCTTATGAGGCAGCAATACAACCTGGTTATGAGAAACCGTTTGTATCTTTTCGTGTCAAACAAGAGCACCATTCCCTGCTCCTACTTATTGAGAACAGCTTTGTTACACCCGTGCGAAAAAAAGCAGATCGCTTATTATCTACCAAACATGATGGGTATGGCATTGGAACACAGTCTATTCGCTCCGTGGTAGACGGTTATAACGGTAGTTGTACCTTCTCAGATCAAAACGGTGTCTTCACTGTAACCATTCTTATGCACCTAAATAGCAACTAAAAAATCCCGACTGTATCGCAAAAGCGATACAGTCAGGATTTTTTATTGTTCCTATTTCATTTAAATAGAAAATATAAGAAGTTTTGACATTCCAATTAATACAGTTATTACAATAGCCATTTTGTACATTAATTCCACGATGAATGAAAAAGCAGTATTTTTTGACGTAAAATAAAAAATGGAGAAAATAGCGTTTACACAAAAAAGCACTAAGATAATCATTTGATTGTCACCAATCGCAGAAGTTTTGTTAAATATAAGAAGTCCAGTTTCTGCAAAAGTACGAAGAATAATTACTACAAATATATTTGCGCTAGTACCTAACAGCAATTTATGATATAAAATATTATCTACTATAGGTTGTAAAATAATGTAAAGTGGAATCCATACCCATAATATTGGACTATGTAAAGGTTGCCACAACGGATATATTGGGCTTGTTATATCTGATAAAACATAAATCAAAACTATTGCAACAACATAGGTAAAGCAAAAAGCAGCAATGGCTTTTACTAAAAAGTTACGAGAAGTAATCCCATAATGCAATCTTTGAAAAAACTGCTTCATATCTTCTAACACAAAAAAACAAATAAAAAGCAATATATAAATTAGCCAGTGAACCATACTTTTTATATTATAAAAATAGATTCTAGGAACAACAAAGCACTGAATACTAAAAAATAAAATAATAATACACCATTTTAAAATAATTTTTTTGTTCATTTAATTTTCGGTTCCTTTCTCAAAAGTTGAAGATTCTAGTTGTTCATCAAGAAATTTTCTTAACTCTGCGATACTCTCGTCTAAGTTAGTCTTTGATTCGTAAGAATTAAATTCTGAATCACTTGACGCATCTTCACTTTCTTCAAAAAAATTATGATCTTCCTCAGATATGATGGTCTCGGTCTCCCCTTCAAAGACTTCAACATCCGCATATTTTTGATAAAAAAGAAATCCTCCTAATATACCCAAAATACTTACTATAAATGTAATCAATAGAACAGATATCCAAAAGGAGATTGCTTTTTCTTGATCCGCTCTGGCAGTAGAAACTTTTATTTTTAGGGGTTTCATCTGTTTTTTTAATTCATCGACATAGTCTGACATATACAAAAAAGTAATATATCTAAGTTTAGGAAATTGAGAGACTTCTCGCTCGGAAATTCGATTAATATAAAAAAAATTTTCTCCTGTCCATTCTGGATAAATTTCGTAATAAATTTCATCATCAATTGTTGCATTTATTTCAGTAATATACTTAGCATATTTTCCTGGAATAGATAAGTTTGTAAAGTAAAATAATGCTCTTTGTGCATATTTTTCAATCACTTCATCGTAATTTGCATCATCATTATAAACTTCTTCATAAAAATCACCAAAATCATATTCAGGTTTAAAAACTTTCTTTTCAAAAATAAGTTGTTGTAATACTGCTAGCTTAAAATTTAAGTTGTCAAATTGCAAATATTTAGATTCATAATCATAGTTTTTTTTCATTATACTCTCCTGCGTTTACTTTAAAGATAGGCTTACTATATACTTACCTTTAAGAATTTGTGTCTATTATATGCTGTACTCTTCCTACAATTTTGCCTTCTAACATAACTTTAATTCCCCTTGGATGATTACTAGAATTGGTCAAAATCCTCATGACAATACCTTCTGTTAATTTTCCGGTTCGTTGATCTTGTTTCTGTACAACCTGTACTTTGGTTCCTATTTTTATATTACTTCTTACTGTACCATTCATATTATAATTCAATCCTCCATTTCATTATTATTTAATTGAAAGTCAGCACTTAAAAGCTCACATGTACTAAAATAAGTCTTGGTTCACTTTAATGGTATTAATATTTTTTACTTAAATACTTGTATACAATTTGCATTATTACCACAGAAATGAACCAATACGCAGCTATTGTTATTATGATAGGTTTTGAAGTTTCTATTGAAATCACTTGAAGTTGACCTAAAAATGCTACTATAGATATGAAAGCCGAAAGTATACACCAGTTAATTAAAGTTGATATTCTTAATGACTTGCCTCTTATCATTTCTTTTCTTTCGTCATGTAATTCAATACTTTCATCTTCAATTTTTTCACTATATTTAATCGGTCTTTTTCTCCAATAAAGATATTTTAAAACCATCATGATCGCAGGTCCGATACAAGCACCAGCAAAACCCACAAATATACTAATATCTGGAAAAACATACGCTAATATTAAAAATACAATACCTAAACAAAAATAGACAATACTGGATTTTAAGTAATTTTTCATGATTTTACCTTCCTTTCATAAATAAAAATATTTTCAATACTCATTTCAAAATAGTTAGCTATCTCAAAAGCAAGTTCAAGGGATGGATTATACTTTCCATTTTCAATAGAGCTAATTGTTTGTCTTGAAACACGCATAACTTTTGCAAATGCTTCTTGACTAATACCATGTTCTTTACGCAACATCTCAACTTTATTTTCCAATAACAAGTCCTCCTTTTGTCATGTTTCCTTTACAATATAAGTATATCACATAAAATATTATATGTAAAGTTTCCTTTACTATTAATAATAAAATAATAGCAGACTATATTCCAAGTCTGCTAAAGGGTATATAAATTTTATTGCGTATCAATTTTTCTTTTTTCGATTAACAATTTCACTTACTCTAATCACATATTCAAGATTAATAATGTCGTTGGTAGTTTTTGTTTCTAAAACAATACTATTATTATCAACCTCTCTAATAGTTCCTTTTATTGGACTGCTCATGGATTGTATTGTATAAATATAGCAGTTCTTGCCTATTAAACTTTTAATTTGCTCTACCATTTCTTGCTTCTCCTTTTTCTTTTTTCCTTTTACAATGTTGTCTATTATTATTCGTTTTGTGGTGGATTCCTCCCTAAGAATAATAAATATAGTAATAAATATAGCAACATAAATTATTGGGTTCAATACATTATCTCCTAAATCTAATATAAATTTTTATTATTGAGAAAACTGCCTGTTAGTCTGCATTAAAAGGTTTACCTAAATCTTGCGTAAATGATGTTGCCATTTTTTCATCGTCTGTTAAACCATTATACGCTTCTAACCATTCTAAATTTTCAGCTGTTAGTTTTGATTTAACATAAGTTTTGCCGTTGTAACGAATTAAGTCTATTTCTTTACCATCAATATCTACTACAATTTCCCTACTTTTGCACTATAAAATGTTTTAACAAAACTTTCAATTTCTTGTTTGTCCACAATAATCTTACTATCTGCACCATAAATAGGATTGCACATTGATACTTTTGCTTGCACTTTATTTATTGCATTATAATCTAAATTAGCTAATTGGCTCGTATTTGCAGTGCAAACTAAAATAGGTAGTGTACAAATAACAATAAATATACTACTAATTATTTACTCATTTTTTAGATTCTAATTCACTCCATAGCGTGTACAAACTCCGTATACTACATCATATGATACTTTTGTTCCCCATTGCACAACACCAGGATTTCCGTTAATGATAACGTTTCCTTCAGCAATTGTAAATTGTCGATTCTCATTATCTATTCCTAGAACAAAACCAACATGGTCTGGATAAATATATATGATATCATACACATTCACTTCAAATGTACCCTCTTTAATTGTCTTTGATTTTGCAGTTCCAAAGATGGAATCTTGCAAATAATTGGCGAATGCACCACAAGCTTGGTGAGTATATGTTGCATTGTTGTATCTCTTATATTTTTTGTCATACCCCCAAGATGAGCCCGATGGTAAACCTGCTTTAATTGTATCTAATCCCATAGCATCCGTAATTTTGGACATATCGCCTGTTACGGAAAAAAGGGGGTGTTTTAATGTACCATCTTCGTTATATTCAAGCCCGTGCCATTGAATTGTCGACTCTATATCTGAAACTTGTGTATTTATATCTTTACTTCTAGCACTTGCATTTGGCAATCTACCTTCACTTTTTCCATTATTCAAATAATGATTATATAAATTATTTGCATCTGTTCCTATTGCATCTTTAATATCTGAATATGTATTTGCATAAAAGATAGGATCAAAATCATCAATATAATTAATAATTTGTTCCTGAACATTTTCTGCTTTCGTTTCAGAATCTACTATGCTTTTCTCTAATTCTTCAACTAACTCCTGTGTATCATTAACTATTTCTTCTGTTCTTTCTGTTTCAGCTTCAATGGTTTCTTCTACAATCGATAATTCTACCTCATCTACAATTTTAGTCTGTTCCTCACTACTCTCAACTACAAATAAAACATCTTCACTTTTTGTTTGAACATTTCCACATCCTGTAAATATCCATGACAAACTTAACATCAACATTAAATTAAATATTCTTTTCATAATTTTCTCCCATCTATAACTTTCTATTGCTAAGAAGTTTTGGAGCAATAACCCAAGATGTGATAAACATAATTAACCCAATACCGAATACCATGTAAAGGAGTGATGTCATATTTTCTTGTAAACCAGTAAATTCTGAAGTTGCAAATATTGCAACAGCAAATACTATGACTGGAATAACAAACGAAAGAACTATAGCAATCACTTGTTTTTTATCGTCAAACAATATCGAGAGAGGTATGCTAACACTTAAAGATGATAAGCTCATTGCTGCGCCTATTAGTATATGTTGAAATATTCTTTCAAAGTTAAATTCTCCTAAAACAGTTGCAACCAAAACCCCAAGCAGAAGCCCTAAAGCAATCAACAGCGTACTAACTATATAGTTGCTTCGTATAACTTGTGTATTGGGTATTGGGAGAGTAGTAGCGAACATATCCCACTTACTCGTTTTGTCATGAATTATTATTGTACTTGAAAATAAACTAAATACAACAGCTGACATAACAATGAACACTGACGGTGCTATAATAAAAGACATTCCTACGCCAATTACAGATAACATAATAAGTTGGATTAACATGGCATCTTTTATAACATAAAAATCTTTTAACAATAAACCTTTCATTTTCTTTCCCCCTTAATGTAAAGCACCATAATTTCATCAATCGTAGCTGTTTCAATATTGGCTTTAGGATATTTTTTAGTAAGACCCTGCCTATCAGATATCAAAACATCAAAAGAATAATCTTGCTTTCGGTATGCAACAATATCTTCTTTGTCCAGTTTATGAAATTCTTCCTCGCCGCATTTTAATATTCCATAACTATACATAAGTTCATCTTTTGGCAGGTTAAAAAGCAATTTGCCTTTATGAATGAAAATAATATAATCGGCAATTTTTTCCAAGTCACCTGTTATGTGAGAAGACATAAGGACAGAATTGGTTTCATCTTGTACAAAGTCAAGTAGCATATCTAGAATATCATCACGCACAACAGGGTCAAGTCCGCTTGTTGCTTCATCTAAAATCATCAAGTTAGCATTATGCGAAAATGCTACAATGATTGATAATTTCATTTTCATACCCTTTGAAAAGTCTTTGATTTTCTTACCTTTAGGTAAATCCAATTTGGAAATCATAGAAAAATACTTTTCCTCGTTCCAATTTGGATAAATGTTTTTAAGAACATTGTTCAGTGTTTGCACATTTAAAACATCAGGAAAGTTGCTCCCATCAAAAACTACGGCAAGTTTACTTTTTTCCTCTACTGGCACAACGCCCTCATTTTTGAACATTGCCACATTGCCACTGTCACTTTTTATGACATTTGTAATCATTTTAATTATGGTGCTTTTACCCGCCCCATTTTCTCCAATCAATCCAACGATTGAACCATAAGGTACAGAAAACGAAACATTATTAAGCGTAAAGTCTTGGTATCTTTTTGTTAGTCCTCTTACGGACAAAATATTGCTATTCATTCTAGTCCTCCTGATATAAAAGCGCTAATAATTCTGAAAGCTTTTCGAGATTTATTCCGCTCTCTCTTGCAATTTGTATTGCTTCTGTAAATTTTTCTTCTATCTTTTTTTGCTGTTCTTCAAGATAAAAATCTTGATTTTGCACAGACACATAACAGCCTTTGCCTGCTGTTGTTTCAATAAAGCCTTCCTGTTGTAAAATTGTGTATGCTTTTTGAACAGTTAGCACACTTATTTGCAACGATTTTGCAAGTGATCTAACGGACGGAATGACTTCTCCTGTATTTAATTCACCAGTCATAATAGAATGTTTAATCTGCGAAGCTACTTGCTCATATAAGGGTTTACTTGACTTGTTACTAACTATGATTTCCATGTATTACCGCCTTTGCGTATTTAACTGTTATATGATAACAAGTACAGTGTAATACAATAAAGGTCAGTTTGTCAAGCGTTATATAGTAAATAATTTTTTAAAATGCCAATTTTTTTATTGGTATGATACAAATACACCTCGCATAAATCGTTAATCGTGGAGAGAGAATAATTCAAAATTTAGAGAATTATGGCATCCGCCACGACTAAATGTCTTTATAAAATTATGACGATGTTTAGCATTCGTGTTGTTCAATACTTTTTTCTTGATAATGAGAGTGTAACAAGCAACACATGCAATTATATGGCTGTTATGCTTAACACTGTAACAGATGCAAAGTTTATTATAAGAATGTAGGAAAAATACAAAATAAAAATGTATGTTATACTTACATTCTTATTTTGTATTTTTAGACATATTGGTACACTATCTCAGGAGGTGTATCAGATGAAAAATAGCAACTTAAGAGGAGAACTAGCACTTATGAATAACTTAGGTATTAAGCCTAATTATGTCATACTCAATTCTTTCTTTAATTCAAAAGGTTTAATCTCACCTCTTACTACCCGATTATATTCTTTACAGAATTTCTTATAATTAATTGCAACAGGTCTACCCAGCTTATCCCATTCACCACCCCGAAATTAATCCCATTCACCACCCCGAAATTAAGCGCTTACACTCTATATTTTATATGATATAATAAACACCAATAATAACTGTTTTAGCATAGACACGATATGTCTAATACGAAAAAACACTTCATTTCTCGCTTTGTGTCGTGTTATATACACCGTATTCGAGATATTCTTTTTTGAAAAGAGGCGTAACTAATGGACCAAAAAAAAATAGGACTTTTCTTGAAAGAACTTCGTAGGTAACAAGGACTTAGTCAAGAACAATTTTCAGAAATATTGAACGTATCAAATCGAACAGTATCTCGCTGGGAAACGGGAAGAAATATGCCCGATTTAGATATTTTGATAGAGATTTCTATATACTACGATGTTGATTTGCGAGAAATACTTGATGGGGAAAGGAAAAGTAAAAAAATGAATAAAGAATTAGAAGAAACTGTTTTGAAAGTTGCTGATTACAGTAATGAAGAAAAAAGTAAGCTAACAAAGAGAATGCACTTATTATTTATTGCAGGAACTATATCTTTCATCATTTACCTTGTAATGTTATTTACTGATACAGTTGATACCTATGCAAATGGAATTATAGGCGGATTATGTTTGGGAATTTCATTCGGTATGATGATAGTTGGGCTAATTACGACAAGTCGATATGCAGCTAAAATCAGAGCATTTAAAATGAATCTTCTTCATAAAATGTCTAATAAGTCATAGATGAAAATCAGACCACCTACAATTAAGTAAGTGGTCTTTTCTATTTCCTAAATGTACTGTATTGCTACTTTCTTTTCTTAGCTGATACAAATTTACACAGAACATCATCAACTGCATCGGTATATCTGCCTTGCTCTATCAGCTCATTCTTCATATTGATAAGAGATTGAATAATATGGTGGTATTCCATATCGGTTAAATTAATGTGATACTCTTTATTTCTCATCTTGCACGATTTCTATATCATCCGTGCCACATCCCTGTTACAATATGGACATACTCTAATACCACTCATTAAAGCAAAAGCATAAGCATTCCAACTAAACAACTCTACAAAATCATCGAAATTATTTATTGTTATATAAGGCAAGTGCTCTTTTAATATTTTCTTAATATTAACTTTTGTTAAATCATCTAGTATATTTCATTTGCTAATAACTAATTTATTTATCAGTATTTCACGAACATTTACATAAAAGTCTTTTCCACATTTTCTTTCATCACCATTTTTTGCAAGCTCTATAATTTTTCAGTTATATTAAATGATGTAAATTTATCATAACCGAATATGTCTAAAAGTTTTTCACTATACCTAGACGTTGCATGAGTATTTTTATAAATTTTATCGCTATTCTCTATTAATAATAAAATATCATTATACTTCGCCTTAACTTCACAAATAAACTCTCTCAACTTATCAGGAGTTCCTATAGATAAAATTTCTTCTTTTTCAATACAAAAGTCAATAAACCTTGTATTTAAATTTTCAACATCTTCTTTAGAAGTGATTTTTCTTTTTAAAACCATATTCACTTTATTAAGTCTAATTCAGAAAAATCAACTGATGAGTTGTTCTTTAAATTATATATAATTTTATCTTTAAAATAGGCTTTGTGTTTATCAGTTATGTCTTCAGATAAACTAATTTGTTTCATTAATTATCACCCCGATTTTTGAAATATTTACTTCTCTTTCACATACTCATGTGGACGCTCAACATAATCTTTAACCTTATATTCGCCAATACTTTGATACTTATTTGTATCAGCAAGAGCTACCTCTTCATTATTAAGGGCATCTCCTAATATTGCATCGGCAAAAATTCGTTCAAGATATTCGTGTTTCGAGTAAATTCCTTGCGATGCCCATACCAAGGCATTTCTCACATAAGCCGAATGGGTTTTAAAGAGCTTATGGTTGACTTCAAATCCAAGATTTTTTGCTAGTAATATAGCAAATACAATACAAGTTCTAGTATTGCCCTCTCTAAAGGGGTGTATCTGCCATATTGTTGCTATAATTCTCTCTAAGCGAAACACAATATCCTTATCATTACTGTCTATCTTTTTCAGTTTCTTTACTTCCTTCATTACAGCATTAAGTTCTTTCTTGATTTGTTTAGGGAAAGTATATCTAACCGTATCTCCTCCTAGTACATCTTCATATTTAGCAATTTGAATTGTACGGAACTCACCAGCCCAATCGTATATTTGTCCGAATATGCTGGAGTGAATATCTTGCAATGTTTTCGTATCAAAAACCAAATAAGATTGGTTGTAGATAGCAAGCATAGATAAGTTCGTTATATCAGCCTCGGCTCTACTTAATAAATCATGGTCTTTGATATTGGCAAGATTTTTTAATATATCTACATCATCATATAAATAAGGATCCCTCATCTTACACCTCCGCTGTAAAGCCGTACATATTTAATGTGGATTGAAATATAGAAATGAAGGATTCATCGCCAATCTTCCATTTAGCAATATTTCGCTCTGTAGTTTCACTAGCATATACACCCTCAATGGCATTTAGTGCATTGGCAAAAGATGCACTACGTTCTTTTTGCACACTACTTAGCGAATCCATACCACAAGATAATTTAAGCAGGATAAGGTGTCTGGCAATACTTTTATCAATCAGTTTAGCTGCCTGTTCCAGCTCTTTTAGGCGTGTTTCAATCTTAGGAAGCTCAGCCTTATATTTTTTGCAGCATTCTACTTGTTTTTTTATAATATCAACTTCATTTTCTCTTAGATACTTGCTCGTTATTTTTCTATCTACTCTATTTTGTAGATAATAATATTTTTTTTCTTTAATGATTTTCGTAGAAATATATCCCTCTGGAAGAGAAGGAAGTATTTGTTCTATTTCCTTTTTCTTTAGTAAAAGCTCTTGGTATTCATTTATAATTATAGCTGACATTCCTTATCACCTCACTATTTAATCTAATTATTATATCATATATTAACCTGATTATCAATTTTGTATTCATTTGTAGGTTAACTAGTACGGATATTTTTCAAGCTGCGACAGGGAAATAATATTAACATTTCTAATTAGAATACCATCTCTAACACAATAAGCAAGAATACCACTTTTTAAATTAGATATGAAAATACTATCGATAGTATTTTCATATCTATCCAAATCGCTTTTAGATTTACAGATAAGCAAATCAAGTTTACCTTTGTTATACAAATCATAGAAGATAATGTCATTGATAAAGACTTTATCTCGAGACTCTGACAACTCTTTATCATAACGCTCTAACATCTGTTGAGTTATTTCTCTAGCTAATTCACAAACATAACAATAAATTTTTTTCTCTAACTCCTTGAAAGATATAAGTTCCTCGTTTACAATAGT